>CAJOFG010000016.1 GCA_905233965.1 uncultured Selenomonadaceae bacterium | reverse complement strand
GTATCGTGAATTTCTCTTGCAAGCCGGTTTCTTTCCCGCGTTTCGGCAATTTGTTCCGCTTCAATCGCGTAAGCTCGGAGCCGTTGATTCGCTTCCTCAAGTTTTTCGTTGAGCAACCGTATTCTCTCTTTTTCCTCATGCTTATTTTTTATCAGCATAATCAGATAGAAAACGAACAGAACCGTATTGATTGAGTACAGAGCATTTTTCAACGCCAAAATAATTGCTTGAGTTCCGGCGTTGTAATATGAAACGTAAGCCTCGAAGGAAATAATTTTCGTTTGGAAAAGCGCGATATTGTAATTTGCGATAAAGTAAAGCATAATCATCGCCGCGATTAAAATATATTCCTGATGCCGCCCTTCGTAACGATACATCAAGTCCGCGACGACGAGCAGGACAACCCCGTCGTAAGAGAGATTCAAACTGCGGAGGAGGAGCATACAGACAATAACTTCGGCGATAAAAAGAACGTAGCGCAGGTAAGGAATATTTTTGTCGGCGTTCCTGTAAAAATATCCGATAATCAGCAGGGCAAAAAATGACAGCGACGTTGTAACCAAAATTTCGACGGAGGAAACAGGCAGAGCGGAAACACTTTCCAAAAAAGACCTTGCCGACATCGACTGATTTATTTTGTTCTGCGTCAGGCACATGAACGCCGTCAAAATGAAAATTACAAAGCCGTTGTAAATGTAAAAAACTTTGTGAGTTTCAACAATCGCCGTCGAATTTCTGTTAATCAAAATCAATACCAGCCTTCAATATTCGTTGCGTTGATATTTTCGGAAGTCAATAATTTTGTCGGCAGTTGAATCAATTTTTCTGTCGGTTCGCCGTCAAAAATTTTGTAAGCCGTTTCCGCCGCGATCTTTCCGATTTTTTTCGGAGACTGTCCGGCGGTTGCGGTCATTCTGTGCGAAAAAATCATTTCCTTTGTTTCCGGCACTCCGTCCACTCCGTAAACTTTCACCGACTCCAATTTTCTTGCGTTCTGCAAAGCGGCTATCGCACCCATCGCGGCGGGGTCGTTCAGAGCCATGACGACGTTTATTTCCGGGTGAGCAGCTGTCATTTCCTCCATCGCCGGCATTGCCACTTCAAGTTGTCCCAAACATTCGGCTTCGGCGACAATTTCAAAATTTTTGTTTTCGGAAATTTTATCGCAGAATCCCTGTATCCTGTCGATTGAGGAGCGCGCTTGCGAATGTTTCAGCAAGGCAATTTTTCCTCCGTCGCCGTGTTTCAAAAGATGTTCGGCACATTGAACGCCGGCAAGGTAATTGTCCGAAACGACCGTACAGGCAACAAATTTATCGTTCTCCACATTCGTATCAATCGCGATGACCGGAATTTTTGCCGCGTAAGCATATTTCAGCGCGGGTTCAATCTTCGTCCAATCGACGGGATTTATAAAAATCAAATCCACGCCTTCGTCAATCAAATTTTTTATTTCGGCAATTTGCTTGTCAACGTCCAGCGCGGGATTGCGCGAAATTAAAATGTCGCCGTGATTTTCCGCAACCGTGCGAATTTCTTCGTCGATGACTTCGTAAAAAGGATTGTTCAGCGTCATGTAGACCGCACCGAGTTTTCTGCGCTGTTCGTTTTGTTTCGCCGAATAATCCGTAACCGCGAATTGATAAAAGAACAGAGCGAAAACGACTGCCGCCGTACTCACCATAAAAAGATAAATTTTGTTGTTCATGTCAAACTTTCCGTCACAAAAAATTTTTGATGTATTTCAAAACCGATATAATTATCGCCCAAATCAATCATATTTTCAACGGTTAAAATTTTTTTCCGGCAATTTCGGAAAACAAAAAGACCTCCGTAAAAAATACGGAAGTCCCCTTGTTTTTTGAGAAAGTTTTATAATATGGCGATGTTGTCAAGCAAAGAGTCCGATTGCATAGCCGACGATGCCGAGTGCGAAGAGTCCGAGAATAATTACCAGCGGATTCATGCCGCGTTTCAGCAGCCACATGCAAGCGAAAGTCATCAACAATGCAACGAGTCCCGGCATCAAGCTGTCGAGGATTCCCTGCAAAGTGGTGACGACGTGTTCACCGAGTGAGTTGTCATATTCGGAAATTACGAGCGGCATATTTACGGTCGTCCATTTTGCAACGAGCGCGCCCATGACCAAAAGACCGAGAACGGAAGAACCTTCCGTCAAGAAGTGCATTTGGTGACCGCCGATATTTTCAACCAATTCGGTACCTTTTTCGTAACCGTATTTTACACCGTACCAGTGTGTTGCAAGACGAATCGCGTTGAAAGCGATGAAGAAGACGAAAGGTCCGATAATCGAACCGGTAAGCGCAATACCTGCACCGAGAGCAGCCAAGACCGGGCGAAGCGTTCCCCAGAAGATAGGATCACCGACACCCGCCAAAGGTCCGATCAAACCGACTTTAACGCCGGACAGGGTAGCGGCACTGATGTCTGCACCGTTGGCGCGTTTTTCTTCCATAGCACCGATAATACCCATGATCGCCGCCGCAACAAACGGCTGTGTGTTGAAGAATTCGAGATGGCGTTTCAAAGCCGCTTTCATTTCGTTCGGATCGTCAGCGTAGAGTCTTTTGAAAATCGGCATCATTGCACAGCAGAATCCCATTGACTGCATACGTTCAAAGTTGAAGGAACCGAGCAGGAAATTGGATCTCACAAACGTCCAAAACAAATCATCTTTGGTAACTTTTTTTTCAGCCATTGAAATCACTCCTTTCCTACATCAAATCCGAGTCGTCAATGTCGTCGCCTTCAACGGCACTGCCGCCTCCGGTCTTTGCGGCCTCTTCAATGGCGATATCGGTTTGCATTCCTTTAATGTGGAAGTATGCACAAATTGCGCCGATGGCACCGAAACCGATCAAGTTGACATCAGTAAAGACTGCGATGAGGAAACCCAAGAAGAAGTAAACCATAAGTTTTTGCGCATTCATCATGTTGATAACCATTGCGTAACCGACAACCACGATAAATCCGCCGGCGACCTGCAAGCCGCGAGTGATAACTTCCGGAATGGAGTTCAACGCATTGTTGACAACGTCCGTTCCCGCAACCATAGCTATTGCAACGGTCGGAATGGCAACGCGCAATGCTTGAAGCAAAAGACCTCCGATATGGCACATTTCAATGCCGCGCATATTTCCTTCGTCGGCATATTTATCCGCCAAATGTTGGAAGAAAACCGTGATTGTGCGGACGAAGATTGTCAAAACCTGTCCCGCAGCGGCAAGAGGAACTGCCAAAGCAATACCTGCACCGATTGATTGATGACCGACGATAACGAGAACCGTAGAAACCGTCGAGGCAAGAGCCGCGTCAGGAGCCATTGCCGCACCGACGTTCATCCAGCCCAATGCCATCATTTCCAAAGTACCGCCCAAAATAATTCCCGTCGTAGGATCGCCGAGTACGATACCCGTCAAAGTACAAGCGATAACCGGGCGGTGAAATTGTGCTTCGTCCAAGACCGATGCCATACCGGCAATAGCCGCGACGATAAACAACAGAATCAGCTGAAAGTCTGACACTGTGAACACCCCTTTTCAAATTATTTAATTTTTTGGTACGCAGTTATCCGATTTGTTTTAACCGGAGCAATTTACGGAAAGGAAGAATATTTGAGCCGACCGGAAAAAATTTTTTCGCAACCGGAAATTTTCCGCAAATCGCTCCACACCCCGTGCAAAAGTCAATCAGATGAGACCTTTCGATTTGAGAGCGGACATCGCGTCAATTTTCGAGTCGTTGACGAGTTTGCGAATTTCAACTTCAATTCCCATGTCAACAAGCTCTTTGATGGCCGCAACGTCATCTGCATTGACCGCGACCGCTTGCGAAAGCATGGTGTCGCCGTCTTTGAAGCATTTGCCGCCGAGATTGACGGACTTGAAAGGAATACCGCCCTTGACTGCACGAACGACATCGCGCGGGTTGGTGAAAAGGAAAAGCGTTTTGAAAGATTCGTACTTCGGATTTTTGTAAGCTTCAACAGCTTTGTCAACCGGCACGACGTAGCCTTTCAAACCGGGCGGAACAACCTGCAGGAGAAGTTTTTTGCGCAATTCGTCCTTCGCAACTTCGTCGCTGCAGCACATGATGCGGTTGCAACCGGTAACTTTCGACCAGACCGTTGCAACTTGACCGTGAATCAAACGGTCATCGATACGACAGAAAGCAATCTCCATAATAAGAGCCTCCCTTTGAAAAAATAGATGGAATAATGAAAGTATTAAAGTTCGTCGTCGTCAGAAACGGCGTTCAAACTTTCGTAAGAAGATACGGCTGCTCCGTCTTTGACTGCGGCAAGAGCCTGCTCCATAATTTCGCCGATTTTCATCGAACCGTCATCGGCATCCTGGAGCGCGGATATTGCAATTAATCCGGGCAGGTTTACTCCGGCAACTATCCCGTAATTTTCGTTCTCAGCGACTAAACGGCAAGCCGCATTGTAGGGACTGCCGCCGAGCAAATCGTTGAGGAACAAAACTCTGTCGGGATTCCCGAGTTCTTCGATTGCCTTTTTGTACTTGACAACGACATCATCGGGACCTTCGCCGGGCATGAGGGTAACAGCCTTGAGCTTGTCGCGCGTTCCGAAAATCATTTCGCACGACTGCACGATACCGGGTGCAAATTGTCCGTGTGTTCCGACAATAATTCCAAACATTTAACATCGCCTCCCAAGTTCAATATTCTACCTATTTTTTTGAATTTTATCAAATCATTTTTTCATGTCATTTGCATTTTGTCATAACCTTTTGTGAGGAACAAAACTTTTTTAAAAAAAAATATTACAAATGTCATGTTGAGGAAAAATAAAAAAACGAGTCGCAAAAAACGACTCGCAATTTTTTCAGACAATGTAATATTCTTTCCATGGGATTTGATCCAAGCGAATTGTTTTCAAAAATTCCACAATGTCCCGGCGACCGTAATAATGAGGTGTGCCGTTTTTGTCCTGCGACATCAAAATTATCGGCATATTCGGGAAAAAAGGTTGCAGGGAGCTTCTTACCCGGATTATTCGCGAAGTGTAATTCGTCACCGATTGTTTGACGACGACTATCGCAAAAGTTACGCCCTGCTCTATGATGACCGCGCCCCTTATTTTCATTTCGGCACCTCCCTTAAAAATTTTATTCCGCCGTTGCCGTCAAACATTCCGTATATCTTTTGACGGCGAATATATTTTTGTAGTCGTGCAATTCGTCTGACTTTATTCCGGCGAAACTGTATAAATGATTTTTGACGAAGTTGTATCCCGCCATGTGAGAAAAACTTATGCCGGCAGAAAATCTGACATTACATTCCAAAACGTGATAAATCTTTTTGTCGGTCTCGATAAATTCAATGTTGACACAGCCGCGAATATTCAAAAGTTCGGAAATTTTTTTGCAAAGTTCCAAAAGATAGTACCAACCTTCCCGAAACAATTTCATGGTGACGCAGATATATTTTGTAATCACCACACAATTCAGCTTTTCAAAAATTCTTCAACGCAATTTTTCGCACGAAGATATTTTTCCTGAACCTTCGGGTTATAAAATTCCAAGTCCGTCAGCCGGAGCAAATAACCTTGTTCAACGGCGCGCTGTTTTGCAACGGGATTTTTCAATCCGAAACAAAGTGCAATGTGAGCCAATCTGTAATCGGCAAGTGTCACCCGCTTTGAAAAGTCTGCCAACTCATGGAGCGGAAACGCCGCCAAAATTTCATCTGAAATATCGGGAGAGGAAAGCATTTCTTCTTTACTGCACCCGTAAATGGTTTCAAATGTACTCGCAGCAATCGTGCGAAAAATATCGATCTGGTCTGCCTCACGAATTATTTTGCAAAACAAAAGTTCGCGCTCCGTCAAGTCGTCCGGCAATTTAAAATCGCTGTGATGATAAACCGCCTTCTGCATAACGATTTTATCTTCATCGCAAATTTTGTCGTAGTCGGAAACGAGATCCTCAATCATACCGTGCTTGAAAAGCAAGCTTGTCCCCAATTTCGCGTGATTGTATTTGTCCGAATCGCGAAAAGTTTCGGTGACGACCGCTTGACCGAAACGCGCAAAGTCATGCAATTCGCCGATAAGCCATGCCAAATCACAATCGTATTCGCTCAAGCCCAAATGTTTCGATATGTAAATACAGTTCTCCGCCACCGCCTGCGTATGAATCCTTTTTGCCTCGCACATTTCGTGGACGCGAGCCTTCGTCACGTCATACAGCATAAAAAAATCTTCGCAATTCCGTCTTATTTCATCTTTGTTAAAAATCGTACTCATAATTTTATCCGCCTCACTCAAAAGGATAGACGATACCGAATTGACGGCGAATTTCGTCCGCTTGTTTCATAATCGCCAAAGTTTCGGCGTGCGGCATTTCGGGACATTCGGTGCGTCCGTCTTCAACGGCTTTCATACAGGCAAGCACTTCGTATTCGTAACCGGTAATTTGAGCGGGTACGGCAATTTCTCTTTTAACGTAATGCTTATAACCTTTCACTCCGCAGACCGTTATTTTTTCCGGATTGAAAACGTCGTGAGCTTGAATAAAACCGCCGCTCCCGTAAACAAAGCCGCTCCTGTCCGTCACGGTATACATCGTGGCGAACAGATTCGCAATTTTGCCGCCGTCGTATTCGAGCATGACGTTATCCTGCCCGTCAACGCCGGTATCCGTCGGAATCATTGACGCGACAATTCGTTTAACTTTGTTACCCATAACCATCGCGGAAAAGTTCAGCGCGTAGACAGTCAAATCCAAAAGACAACCTCCCGCCAATGCCGGATTTGTCAAACGGTCATTCATGTAATTGCAATCGCCGACGTTTGCGGAAACCGTCATGACTTCGCCTATTTCGCCGCCGGCAATCAGATCGGTTATAATTTTTGCGGAAGGCTGATAACGCGTCCACATTGCTTCGGCAAGCAAAAGATTTTTCGATTCGGCAAGCGCAATCATTTCTTGAGCCTGTTTGAAATTGACGGCAAGGGGTTTTTCGCAAAGAACGTGCTTGCCGGCGTTGAGAGCTTTAATCGTCCACTCGTGATGAAACGAATGGGGCAGAGCGATATAAACCAAATCAACCGCATCATCTGCAAGCATATCGTCGTAGGAATCGTAAGCACGACCGAATCCCCATTTGTCGGCAAATGCCCGCGCCTTGTCAAAAGACCTTGAGGCTATCGCGTAACTTTCGACTTCGTCGAGCGCGGCGATTGTCTTTGCCATTTGAGCGGCTATCGAACCCGCTCCGATAATTGCAATTTTCATTTTTGTTTACCTCCAAACCGGTCTTCCGGCTCACGAAATTCTGCCTGACTTGGTTTTCTCCGTAGTCACGCGGCGGCAGCAACGTGACGTTGCATCCTTTTGGCGCACGATTGAGTTTTACGCAAGAAAAATTTTTTCACGAAATTCTGCCTGACTTGGTTTTTTCTCCGTAGTCACGCGGCGGTAATTCGATTTTGTAACCGTTCGCCAATGCTTTCGACATCGCGATTAAAGTTTGCTCCAGAGTTTTAATTTCCGGTCCGGTGTATCGGTTCATGTGCGCATTCATAAGTCGGAGCGACGCAGTGTAAATCCATTGCAAAATTCTTTCGCGTATCTCGTACTCAGTTTTGATGAAAAATTTTTTCTGCCACTCGTTTTGCAAAAGTTTTGCGCGACTCACTTCAAAAAATGCGCCGCTCCCCGACCAATTCGTTGCCTGCTCGTCATGGTTGCGAAACGCGCTTAAACTTTCGTCGCCTATCCAAAATAAATTTCCCTCACTCAAAAGTTGGCACCATGTAGACATATCTATCAGCGCGAAAAATCCGGTTTCGTCCTCCGCCCGGCACAAATCGTTATCGCGCAAACATTTTTTCCGGAGCAACGCCGTAGTCGGTTCGCCGATAAAATTTTTTCCCGTGTCGAACATAATTTTGAAAGCCTCTTCGCCCTTCAACTTCAACGTCCGATTTAAAATTTCGTGCGGATTTTCGATGCGCCCGGTAATTTTTCCGTTCGCGTCCATGTTGTCGCGAACCGATGAAACAATCGAAACGTCCGGGTTGTTGCGGAAAATTTCAACCATCTTTTCGATTTTGCGCGGATAAAATTTGTCGTCGTCCATCAGCCAATTTACAAATTCCGCGTCCGGATTGTTGTAAGCCCTTGCAAAATTCCAGTTGTCATTCGCCGAAAAATTTTTGTGCCGGAAATATTTTATCCGGGAATCTTTTTCAAGGTAAGGTTGAATCAATTTTTCCGTCTTATCGTTCGGGCTGTTGTCGCTTACGAAAATTTCCAAGTGCCGGTAAGTTTGATTGAGCGCGGACTCCAAGGCGATTTGAAAATATTTCGGGCGATTGTAAGTCGGAATAACGACGCTGACCAACGGAAACATTTCGCCGGAGTATTCGTCCAAAAAATTATTCCGGTCTTGCTCGTCGTAAAAAAATTTTTCCTCCCGCAACCACAGCGCGGGCTTTTTTTGTTTCGCGACGACGCATTTGTAACCTTGCCGCCGGAACTCGGAACACTGCGCGGAAACGCCGAAAGATTTTTTGAACAAGTCCTGCCGCCACGAAATATCTTTTTGCGTCGCGATAAAAAATTCGTCTGCCGATTCGACTTCTCGAAAATCTTTTTCGACACCGCCCCAATCTTTTGCAACCTTGTTCGCGCCGAGAAAAATTTTTCCGCACCGTTTCGCCGAGTCAAAACAAATTCCGTGCGTCGAAATTTCAATCGCGCCGCTTGTGCCGATAACGCCGATTTTTTCGTCGGCTTGAAAAATTTTCAGCAGGTCGGACAAAATATTTTTCTGCCGCACGGAAATTTTTTCGTCGATATAAATTTTATATTTCGCGTCGCTTTGATTCATCGCGTAATCGTAAGCAAAAAATTTTTCCTCACCCTCAACCGGCAAGACTTCCGCGTCGTAACCTTCAGGCACTTCGAGTTGTTCAAGCGATTCGAGCAGTCCGGAAAAAAATTTTTCGTCCGTCTTGTGAATGATTATCGCAATTTTTTTTTCGTCCATATCATTTCCTCAAGTAACTCTTATCGGGCGTGAAACGCTGTAAACGTCCTTCAACATTCGCAACTTGTTCATCAAGTCGGCGACGCGCCCGGAATTTTTTACCTCAATGCCCAAAATGACCGTCGAAGTTTTATTCGTCTTGTTCGGCGTTGCGTGAATGGAGCTGATGTTAAGTTGCATTTCGGAAGGTACCGCAATCAGCTCGGCGAACATTCCGCTCCGGTCGGCGCAAACAACTTCAATATCGACGACGTAATCCAAATCTGAGGAAGCAGCCCAACTTACGCCGATCATGCGCGCCACATCTTCGCCGTCACTCAAAATGTTCGGGCAATCGACGCGGTGAACGGTAACGCCCCTGCCGCGTGTGACGTAGCCGGAAATTTCGTCGCCGGGTATCGGGTTGCAACATTTCGCAAGACGAACGACGAAACCGCTTTCCCCTTCGACGAGAACGCCGCAATCATCTTTTCTGTCGCGCACTTTATTTGTCGGACGAATTTCTTTGAGCATTTCCGAAACTTCCGGAGGCTTATTTTCCGCCAAATATTTTTTGTGCATTTCGACAAGCTTTATAATAATTCCGTGAGCATTCACCGCGCCGGAACCTATCGCCGCAAAAACGTCGTCCTTGCTCTGCAAACTTTGACTTCCCGCCGCCGTAATCAGCCGGTCGCCCTTCAACAAATCTTTCGGCGTGTAACCCAATTTTTTCAATTCGACTTCGAGATATTCTTTCCCCTGCCGAATATGTTCTTCGCGATTTTCCCGGCGGAACCATGCACGAATTTTATTTCGCGTGTCGCCGGACGCAACGATATTCAACCAGTCGCGGCTCGGTCCGTGATTTGAACGGTTCGTCAAAATTTCTACGGAGTCACCGTTTTGCAATTTGTATTCGAGAGGAACTTGTTTACCGTTGACTTTCGCGCCTATGCAGTGATGACCGACTTCGGTATGAATCCGGTAGGCAAAATCAATCGGGTTTGAACGGTCGGAGTGAATACAAAAACTTCGTCGCTGAACACGTCAACCTTCAGCGCTTCCAGATATTCTTTCGGATCTTTGATGTCGCGCTGAAGTTTCACCATTTGACCGAGCCAAGACATTTTTTGATCGTTTCGCCCGGACGCGTTTAAACTTTTTCCGGTTTCCTTATATTTCCAGTGCGCGGCAATTCCGTACTCCGAAATCTGATGCATTTCAAAAGTACGAATCTGAATTTCCAGCGGGTAACCCAGAGCCATGACGGTTGTGTGAAGTGAACGGTAGCCGTTGCTTTTCGGCATGGCGATATAATCTTTGAAACGTCCGGGAATCGGTTTCCACTTCGCATGAATTATTCCGAGCACGTTGTAGCAGTCTTTGATTGTGTCAACCAAAATTCTGACGGCAAACAAATCATAAATGCCGCCGATCTCTTTGTGGTCGCGAATCATTTTTTTGTAAATGCTGTAGAAATGTTTCGCCCGCCCGCTGATTGATGCGTGAATGTCCAAGTCGTCGAAATCCTCTTCGATTTGTCGAACGGCTTCGGTGATGTAAATTTGCCGCTCCTGACGTTTTTGGCTGACGTTATCGACGAGTTCGTAATAAATATCCGGTTCAAGGTAACGCAGACTTAAATCTTCCAGCTCCCACTTGATATTTGAAATGCCGAGACGGTTTGCGAGCGGCGCGTAAATTTCCAAAGTTTCCCGCGCAATTCGTTTGCGTTTGTCCTCACGCATGAATTTTAAAGTTCTCATGTTGTGAAGTCTGTCGGCAAGTTTGATTATGATGACGCGAATATCTTTTGAAGTCGCGAGAATCATTTTCCGGTAAGTTTCGAGTTGCCGTTCCTCTTTCGATTTGTATTCGATTTTTCCGAGTTTCGTCACGCCGTCGATTAACAGCGCAATTTCATCGCCGAACATATCGCGAATTTCGTCGAGCGTAAAAAGAGTATCCTCCACCACGTCGTGCAAAAGTGCGGCGGCAATCGTCGTGTCGTCCGGTTCGAGTTCCGCCAAAATTTTCGCGACGCTCAACGGGTGGACGATATATTTTTCGCCGGAGGCGCGCATTTGCCCGCGATGCCCTTCTTCGGCGACGAGGTAGGCGCGTTCAATCAAATCAATGTCCGCATCTTCCCGGTATTTTTTTACTTCCTCAATAAGAGTTTCTATTGTAACCGGTTTCTTGCCTTTGTCATTCATGTTGAAAATCCTTCCGTGTTTCGCGCGGAAAATTTTTTAAAAAAGTCCGCTGATAATTCCGTCGGGTGTAATGTCGATTTTTTCTGCCGCCGGACGTTTCGGAAGTCCGGGCATCGTCAAAATATTTCCCAAGATGACGACGATAAATCCGGCACCGGCGGAAACTTTCACTTCGCGGACGGTTATCCGGAAATTTTTCGGGCGACAAATTTTTGCCGCGTCGTCGGAAAGTGAGTACTGAGTTTTCGCCATGCACACCGGCATTTTTCCGAACCCGAGTTTCTCCAATTCGTCAATCTGTTTTTTCGCCGCAGAAGTGTAATCGACTCCGTCCGCTCCGTAAATTTTTTTGGCGACGGCTGAAATTTTTTCGCTGATACTTTCGTCGTCGGAGTAAGTGAGTTTGAAATTTACCGGTTCGTTGAAAGCGTCCTCAACCGCCTTTGCAAGTTCGATACCGCCGGCTCCTCCGTCGGCAAAAACTTTCGACAGCGCAAAACGAATATTTTTTTCTTCGCAAAGTTTTTTAACCGCGTCAATTTCCTCGTCCGTGTCCGTCGGGAAAAAGTTCAGCGTGACGACCGGCGGCAATCCGAATCCTTGAATGTTTTCGATATGTTTTTCCAAATTCGCCAAGCCGGCTTTAACCGCCCCAACATTCGGTTCGGACANNTTTGAGAGCGCGAACGGTGGCGACGATAACGACCGCATCCGGTTTGAATCCGGCGAAACGGCATTTGATGTCCAAAAATTTTTCCGCGCCCAAGTCCGCACCGAACCCGGCTTCGGTAACGACGATGTCGGCAAGTTTGAGCGCGTATTTCGTCGCCGTGACGGAGTTGCAACCGTGCGCGATATTTGCGAAAGGTCCCCCGTGAATGAGTGCCGGCGTTCCTTCCAAAGTCTGAACCAAGTTGGGTTTAATCGCGTCTTTCAAAAGCAAAGTCAGCGAGCCGGTAACTTTCAAATCGTCGGCGGTAACCGGGTTGCCTTCAAAATTGTAAGCGACAACGATTTTTCCCAAACGCTTTTTCAAATCGGCAAGGTCATTCGCAAGACAAAGTATCGCCATCATTTCCGACGCAACCGTTATGTCGAAACCGGATTCGCGCGGAACGCCGTTTGCCTTCCCGCCGAGACCGATAACAATATTTCTCAACGCGCGATCGTTCAAATCCAAAACTCTTTTCCAAACGACGCGACGAACGTCAATTCCCAACTCGTTGCCCTGCTGAATGTGATTGTCCAAAACTGCGGCAAGCAAATTGTGCGCCGTCGTCAATGCGTGAAAATCTCCGGTGAAGTGCAAATTTATATCTTCCATCGGAATTACCTGCGCGTAACCTCCGCCCGCCGCGCCGCCTTTAATTCCGAAACAAGGTCCCAGACTTGGTTCGCGAAGAGCAAGACAAACTTTTTTTCCGAGCCGGCTGAAAGCGTCGGCAAGTCCGATTGAATTTGTCGTCTTGCCTTCGCCGGCGGGAGTCGGAGTAATTGCCGTGACCAGAACCAATTTTCCGTTCGGATTTTTTTTGACGCGCTCCCAAACTTCTTTTGTAATTTTCGCTTTGATTTTTCCGTACATTTCCAAATCGTCCGGAGTAAGTCCGAGTTTTTCCGCAACCTTCGTTATGTGTTCCGGTTTTGCCGCGCTTGCAATTTCAACGTCAGTCAACATAAATTTTCACTCTCCCGAAAAAAATTTTTATTTGCCCGAAAAAATTATAGCATAACCGCCGGAAAAAATAAAAGCCCTTCATTTACGCGCAAGTTTTTTCCGCATACAAGGAAACGAAAAACACTTTGAAAATTGCACGAAAAAAATAAAATTGATAACGTGAAACCGGAGGAAAAATTTTTTGGGAGAGGGACGCAAAATGTCGAGGGAAAAACGCATTATACCAATATTCATATAAAACAAGACAAAATCCAAGAGCGACCCGTTACACTTTTTATAAGTTCGGGAGTAAGCGAACAAATCACATCGCAAAGCCGCTCTATTACTGCGTTCAATGATTGAAAAACCTCATTTTTGAACCCAATCTTGCGAATTTCTTTCCATATTTGCTCTATCGGATTCATTTCCGGCGTATAAGGAGGAATTGGTATTATTTCAATATTGTCAGGGATATGTAAATCATGAGATTTGTGCCAACCGGCTCCATCACAACAAAGTAAAATTTTATCGTGAGAATATTTTTTCGATAATTCTTCCAAAAAAATATTCATACATACGGTGCTACAACGCGGCATAATAAGAAAACATGATTCACCGGTAAGAGGCTCGACTGCACCAAACGCATAACGATATTCTCGTATGTGATGACAAGGTACGAGTGGACGAATACCCTTTTTGCACCAGCAATACTTGGGTTTGTTAATACGCCCAAAGCCTGCTTCATCTTGAAACATCAATCTCACGCTGGAATTGTCGGAATTTTCTGCTATGATTTCCATAACACGGGTTTTAATTTTTTTGAGGCTTCCACAGCCTCTTCACTCGCTTTGTTAGGATGTTTGCTACGCGGCATTACTTTACGCCAACCATGCCTTTTTAAGACACGATATATTTGCCCGTTTCCAATTTTGTGTCCTACTTTTTTTTCATACGCTTCTCTTATTTCTTTTACGCACAAAATGTGTCCTTGTGCGGCTTCCTCCTGATACGGAGCAAGAAATGCCGTTTCTTCCTCAAAACTCATGTTTCGATGATTTGAACTATAATGTTTCTCAGATATTGCGGATAATCCATTTTCAAAATATTTCCGTATTATATCGCAAACGTGAGAACGAACAAACCCGGTGGCTTTAGCTATTTCTTCTTGCTTTTTTCCGGCGCAACGCATTGACAACACTTTTAACCGATTTTCTGTTTGTTTATCTCGATTCAACTTGCGTGCTTTTTCGATTTTAATGCAATCTTCTTCTGTAAATTTATATTTCAAACTTATCACCCTCGGTATTATATCACACGTAAACCCAATTGCCTATATTTATAAGGAGATTAGTATTAGGGTTGGGTGTGATAAAAGATTGGCGACTGATGTTCAAGGGAAGTCTGACGGGCAGTTACGCGACAATAGAGCGCGAGATGGGGCAAGTTGTCCCCGTCATGCTGTGGCGCATATCGACGGCGGACGAAGCGCGGCTTGACCGTTACGAAGGATTCCCGACGTTCTATTACAAAGATACCGTCGATGTTGAAACCGTTGACCCTTACGGCAAGGGCGAAGGGGGCGGCGTTATTCGCGGCATGGTGTATATAATGCACGAGGAGCGCGTACTGGGCGCACCGAGCCGCCAATATTACAACCTGCTCGACGATGCCTATCGGCTCGACCGTTGGATATTGAAGGCGGCGTTACGGTACAGCGTCGGCGACGAATAAGCACGGCGGCGCGGCGAATCGGCGGACGACGGCGACGGTAAATCGACGCGACGCGGCGAAAAGTAGCGCGACGGAGACAAATTCGCCGCCTGTCGGCACAAAAAAAGCCGTCGGCGGCATTGGCGGCGAAAAAATTGTGAAAAATCATAGAATAAGTATTGACATAATCTATAAACGGCGTTATAATTACATCATCAACAAACGGGAGGTGATAGAATGTGGACGCAATGCAAATCCTTGATACAATAGAAAAAGTCGCTGTAACGCTTGCAGCCGTAGCAACGATTGTCAAAGTTATCTACGACATGAAGCACTAAGCGACAATTTCACCCCAAACTCGGAGGGCGAAAGCCCTCCGAGTTACAAGGATAGTGTACCACATTCGACGCAAATGGTAAAGAACGATTTTCTTGTTTTGGCTTGCACGGTATTTAGCGCGTCAATAATCAATCGTATTGATTGGACGACCATCAGCGTACTTGATGTTGCCGTATTGGTTTCGACAGCATCTTTGTGGGCAGTATGGGCTTTTGCCAAACTCAGAGGAAACAAGCAATGAGGGGCGGCAAGCGAGAAGGTGCTGGACGACCGATAACATCGCCCGATGGTATCCCTCGAAAAATGCACTCTTTGAGAGCGTCCGAAGACGAGTGGACTAAAATTAAAGAGTTCGCAAAGTTGCTGAAGGACAAGCCGGAAAAAGCACGAGAGATACTGCA
>CAJOFG010000015.1 GCA_905233965.1 uncultured Selenomonadaceae bacterium | reverse complement strand
AATGCAAACAAGTAACCGCAACCAAAATGTTTTGGTGATTATCGGCGTTATCGCCATTGCCGTCGCTGTATTTTTGAAATAAAAAAGCCCTCCTTGCGGGAGGGTAATTTTGTAAAGGAGATGATTTTCAGTGAAGTTGCCGAACGGCTACGGTTCTGTGGTAAAATTGCCGGGTAAAAGGCGCAAACCTTTTGCGGCAAGAATCACAACGTCGTGGGCGGAAAACGGCAAGCAGGAAAAGAAATATTTAGGTTACTTCAAGCCGTGATTGACGGTTTAAAAGTCGGATATTCGGCAAAAAATCATATTAAAGCGGTTTGTACCATGATGTTTAAATATGCGATTGACCAAGAGATTGTCGCAACAAATTTTGCGTCGTTGGTCGAACTTCCCAAAAACGAACGGAGCGAAATTCACAAACCTTTCACGCCGGAAGAACTCCAAATTTTGTGGCAAAACAAAGAGGACTTCACTGCGAAAATTGCGCTTATTCTTTGTTACACGGGAATGAGACCGACGGAATTACTTATAATGAAAACCTCAGATGTGCATTTGGAAGAAAGGTATATGCGCGGTGGCATTAAAACGGCGGCAGGTAAAAACCGAGTTATCCCTATCGCCGAAAAAATCTTTCCACTAATTTCCGAAATGCATAATCCCGAAAATGAATATCTCATTCCGGAGAACGGTCAGCCGCTACATCAAACAAAATTCCGAAAAAGATATTGGGACAAAAGCGAAGTTTTAAAGTCGTTGCCGACGAAACATTTACCGCACGACGGGCGGCACACCTGCGCCACACTCCCGGACGACGCTGAAATACCGTTAAAAATTCGACAAATGATTTTGGGACACAGCTCACACGACATCACGACCGGAACATACACGCACAAGACAATCCGACAGTTGATTGACGCGATAAACCGAATTTGAAAATGTAGTCTGTTTGTAGTCTACCCGTAGAAATTTCGGATAATTTCAGGTAATTTTTTCGGGGAAAAATATTTTGAAAGCCCATAGAATCAAGCATTATGCGGTTTATCGGAACAGGGGATTTTTTGCAAATTTATCGAACAGATAAAAGTGCAAAACTGCACAGGCAGATAAATTGCGCCGGTTTAACTTATAATCATTGCGTAGCACTTCATAAACGCTGCTACAAACTCTTTGGAAAATATTTGAAGAAAGGCAAATTGCAAAAACATTTGACTAAATTGAAAAAAGTTGCAAAGTTCAGCTGCTTAAAAAATTTTGGTTCGCAAGCAGTGCAAGATGTAAATTTCAGACTTGGCTTTCAGCGATTTCGTGAAATTTTTGAAACATCAAGCGACAAAATGTAAAGTTGCGACAGTCGAAGTTGACAGATTTTTTGCAAGCAGTCAGATTTGCAGTTGTTGCGGCCATAAAAATTCTGCGACAAAAGATTTAAAAATCCGTGAGTGGATTTGTCCAAAGTGTGGCGTTAAACACGACAGAGACTTAAACGCCGCTAAAAATATTTTAAATTTTGGGTTGGGACAACAACCCGTGCAGGAGACCGAGTAAAACTTCGCTTTCATCAGAAGTATCGGTTGTTGACAGCAGAATCCCACGTCTCTGGGCGTGGGGAGTTTGTCAAAACGAAAAGGAATTTTCTTTGCTCGACGAAAACGAAAAAGCCGACGTGAAATTTGAAGTGCCGGTTTCGATTTTTCCGGGCTTTACAGTCAAGCCGAAAGATATTTTTGATTGGTACACGGATTGAGGCGATGATTTTATGAGTGATATTTTAAAAATCGAACTTTGCGGAATAAAAATGAATACGCCGATTCTTGCCGCGTCCGGGACTTTCGGATTCGGTGAGGAATTTGAAAACTTCATCGATTTAAAAAATCTCGGCGGCGTTATGGTCAAGTGCATAACTTTAAAACCGCGTGTCGGAAATCCCGGTGTGAGAATTACCGAAACGCCCGGCGGTATGTTGAACTGTATCGGCTTGGAAAATCCCGGCATCGAAAAATTTTTGTCGGAGATTTTACCGCGCATAAAAAATAAATTTAACGTCATCGTGAATATTTCCGGCTCAAGCGTCGAGGACTACGGCGAACTTGCAAAACTTTTGAACGTCGAAGGTGTCGCGGCGATTGAGTTAAATATTTCCTGCCCGAACGTAAAAGACGGCGGAATAATTTTCGGCACGAATCCGGCGGCGGCAGAAAAAGTTACTGCGGCGGCGAAAAAAAATACCGACAAGCCGGTTATCGTCAAACTCAGTCCGAACGTGACGGACATAACGGAAATTGCGCTTGCCGTCGAATCCGGCGGCGCGGATTGCGTTTCGTTGATAAACACTTTGACCGGAATGGAAATTGACATTCGCACCCGCAAACCGACGCTCGGAAACATTACCGGCGGTCTGTCCGGCAGTGCCGTGAAACCGGTTGCCGTCCGAATGGTTTGGCAAACGTCGCAGGTCGTAAAAATTCCGATTATCGGCATGGGCGGTATTCGTTCGGCGGAGGACGCGGCGGAATTTTTCCTGGCGGGTGCGTCGGCTGTCGCAGTCGGCACGGCGAATTTTTCAAATCCGGGCGTGACGAAAAAAATTGCCGACGGGCTGGAAAAATATTTGCAAACTCAAGGCTTGAAAAATATTTCCGAACTCATCGGCAAAGTTGAAATTTAATCCGGTCGATGTGATATAATCAGAGAAATTTTTTTCGGGGAGTGATTCTGTATGGCTGAAACAAAAATTGTCGAACTCGGCGAAGTTGCCGGCAAATTTGAGAGGTTCCTTGTTATCGGCGACATTCACGGAAGATTTGACAGGCTGTCCTCCGTCATAAACAAAGCCAAATATTCTCCGGAAAAAGATTTTTTGATTTTGCTCGGCGACTACACCGACAGAGGGACGGAAAATTTGCACTGCCTGCAGTGGGCGATGAGAGTCAGCGAACTTCCGAATACGGTTGCCCTGCGCGGAAATCACGAACAGATGATGTTGATTTATTACATTCTCAAAACTTACGAATCGACAATTTGGTTGCCGAACGGAGGAAATAAAACGAAAGCCGAAATGGATAAGTGGTGCGAAAAAGATCCCGGCTTTTTGAAAAAGGCTTTGTATTTTATTGACGCGCGTCCGCTTGCCTGCAGAGCGTACATAAACGGAGCGGAATATATTTTTTGTCACGCCGGATTGAAACCGGGTTTGCCGCTCGAACTGCAGGAGGAAGACTCGTTACTTTGGATACGCGAAATTTTTTACAACGGGTACAGGGGAAATGCGCAAGTCGTCGTAGGACACACGCCCACGCCTTACGTCGGAGAAATTCCCGGAATGGAAAATCGCGACCCGTATTATCCGGTTAAACTGCCGAATAAAATTTTGATGATGGACACCGGATCTTTTTTACCGAACGGAAGAATTTCCTGCACCGATATTTTCACCGGAAAAATTTGGCAGAGCGACCCGACAATTTGAAATTTAAAAGCCGGAAAAAAATTTCTCAAGCGTTCGAGAAAAAAATTTTCCGGCAAATTTTTTTTTGCAGAATTTAATTTTCCGTGCCTTCCGTTTCACCGCTCCAATCGACAATTCCGCCGAATTCGTAAACTTTCGTGTAACCGCGTTTCACCAAAATTTCTGCGGCGATCACGGCACGTCTGCCCGTCCGACAGTAAAGCATCACGACTTGATTTTTGTCCGGCAACAACTTTTCCGCGTTGCCGTTTTTTATTTCCTCAACCGGAATCAAAAGCGCGCCCGGAATATGTTTTTTTTCGTACTCCTCCGGTGTTCGCGTATCGACTATGACGGCACCGGGATTGTTCTTCATCATTTCGACGGCTTCCTGTTCGGTAAGGTGCGTGTAGTCGTTGCCGCAACCCGCGACGAGCAAAACGACAAAAACCAATCCGGCAAGCCAAAAAATTTTTTGCATCAAAATAAATCGTCTCCCGAAAAATTTATTTCAAAACTTTCGTCAAAACTTCAATCATGTTCGGAATGTCAATCGGCTTTGCAATGTGATCCGTCATGCCGGCATCTTTCGCTGCCTGAATGTCTTCGGTGAAAGCGTTCGCCGTCATTGCGATTATCGGAATGTTTGCCAGCTCCGGATTGTCGAGTTTGCGAATTTCTCCGGTCGCCGCGTAACCGTCCATAATCGGCATTTGAATATCCATCAAAACGGCTTGATAATCTCCCGGCTTTGATGCGGAAACTTTTTCGACTGCCTCCTTGCCGTTTTCCGCCGTGTCGAGTTGAAAACCGTATTCCGTCAAAATGAGTGAGGCAATTTCCCGGTTGACGAGGTTGTCTTCGACGAGGAGCAATTTTACTTTCGAGAAATCCGTTTGAACTTCCGGCATTTCTCCGGAATCCGCCGAAACTTTTTCCGGCTCTTCCTCAACCGGCGGGAAAGATAATTTTACGGTGAACTCCGTACCTTTCCCCGGCGCGCTCTTAACGTCAATCGTGCCGTTCATCAATTCGACGATGCCTTTTGTAATCGCCATGCCCAGCCCGGTTCCCTGAATACTGTTTACCGTTCTGTCCCGCGAGTAAGCGTCAAAAACTTTCGTCGCAAATTCCGGCGTCATTCCCATTCCGGTATCTTTCACGCGCAATTCGTAGGAGCAGAAATTTTCATTCGCTCCGGTTTGCGTCAAACTTACGATAACTTTTCCTCCCGCCGGAGTAAATTTGTAAGCGTTGCTGATTAAATTCAAAAGTACTCGGTTCAGGCGCGGCGTATCGCAGAGAACAAATTTATTCGTCACGTTTTCCCAAGTAACTTTGTAGTCGATACTCTTCGTCACCATTTGCGTTGAGAAAAGGTCGCGGACTTCCTCCATGACTTTGATTAAATTCGATTTGATCGGCTCCAATTCCATTTTGCCGCTTTCAATCCGGCTCATGTCGAGAATATCGTTGATGAGTGCCAGCAAATGTTTGTTCGACGCTTCGATTTTGTTGAGATATTCTTGCGCTTTATCCGGAAGATCTTTTTCCTTCTTGATTAAGTTTGTGTAACCGATAATCGCGTTCATCGGCGTTCGTATGTCGTGGCTCATGTTTGAAAGGAAAGTTGTTTTCGCCCGACTGCTTTGCTCCGCCTCAACTTTTTGAATTTCCAATTCTCTTTCGCGCCGCATCATCATGTTGTAAATGTTGAACATGACGAAGAGAGCCAACGCGATTATTCCGATTTGAACCATGTTGTTTGAAGTCAGCGCGGAACTCATTTCCTCAGTCAGGCTGTGCAAATAATATGCCGAGGCGGCTTTTTCTTTTGCGGTCGGAGGTACTCCGTGCTCGTTCAACTCTTCGACGTAGTACATATTGAGATTTTCAAAAATATCTTGCGCCGAATCGTGAGTGACTTGACGCAACCATATTGTCGAAGTGAAAAAAATCAGGAAGAGCATCGACATCCAAACGACGCTGTTTTTTCCGAAATTTCTTTCTTCGTCCCGCCGGAAAATGTAGCGGAAGAAAACAAAGCCGAGCATACTCCACGCGATGAGGATTAAATAAGATTCGGTTGCCATCGCGCTGACCAGCCAGAAATTCGGAACCATGAAGTAAGCGAAGAAAATTACCGAAACGATAACGCCGAACGCTCCGGTAATTTGCGCCGGCAAATATCCGTTTTTCCGCGCGAAAACAAAAGCGGTCGCCGAAGTGTAAGCATAAGCGATCGTCGCTCCGATCGTGTTCACGTCGATTATCCAACTTATTGCCGTCCGTCCCAAAAAAGGAATCGGCAACGAAATTAAAATTATGCAAATCAAAATGTTGCGCGGATTTTGGAAGATGTTCAATTTCGCGAACCAATTCGGCAACAAATTATCTTTTGCCAGCGCGTAAAGCAAACGACTTCCCGCAACGTAATTTCCGATTAACCCGGTTATTACCGCCGACGTCACCGTGAAGGCGAGAATAATCAAGCCCGTGTCACCGAACGACAAATTTGCGGCGAAGAAAGTCGGCAGGTGCGGAAGTCCGGTCAGATTCGGAATGTCTTTAACGTAGTTCGACCAGTTGACATAAAATTTCGGGGTCGCCGAAGTTGCAATCAAAGTCAACGTGACGTAAGCAAAAATTCCGGCAATCACGGCGAAAAATAAAATTGCAAAAGTTTTTTTGACGGAGAATTTAAATCCTTCGACGGACTGCGAAACAGATTCAAAGCCGGCGAATGCCCAGGGAGCAAGTACGACGATACCGAAAATCGCCGAAACCGTATTTTTGTCCGGAGCGAAATCCGGTTTGAAATTAAAAATTTCCGTCCCGAATTTTCCGACTGCCTCATAAAAACAAATGCAAATGCCGCCCAAAAGAATTAAAGCTGCCGCCGTTTGAATGTAAGCGACAAATTTTCCTCCGCGAATACAAATCAATCCGGTGAGCGCGAAGGCAATGTTTGAAAGGAGAACCTCGCCGAAGTAAACGTCGTAGCCGGCAATTTGGTAAAGGTAACCGAAACGGAACAAATCCAATCCCGGCAAATTTCTGAAGATCAGTGGAAGAGCCGTAGCGTTCGCCCAAACAATCGCCGCGTAAACCAAAATCAAAAACCACGCGCTCAAAAAGCCGTGATCGTAGCCGAAAACTTTTTTTGAAAATGCGTAAGTGCCGCCGGCATCCGGATATTTATTCATCATGTAGTGATAGTTGTATCCGATTATCAACAAAATTATTCCGCCGATCGTCATTCCCAGAGCGGTACCGGCAGGTCCGCCGACCGGCAAAAAAACCGTGCCCGGCATGACGAACGCGCCCCAACCGACCGCGCAACCGAACGATAAAGCCCAGACATTCAGCGGAGATAAATATTTGTTGAGATTTGAATTTGAATCATTATTGTCTGTCGTGTCCAAGAAAAGCAATCTCCTTCGGAAAAAATTTTCAAACGAAACAATCACCCCCCCCCGCCCGGTAAATAACTTTGTATATTCTATCACTCAAAAAAAATTTGTAAAACAAAAAATTTTTTTGTAGAATACCTTTAAAAGTTTTGCGGAGGTGAAAAAATTTTGACAAATGCACTTTCCGATTTGAGACCGAAAAAAAGATTGTTCTTGGGATTTTTGCTTGCGTCGGAATTTTTAATCGCGCTTGCTTTGTACGGCGTATGGAAAATTTCTTATCTCGGACTTGAAAATATTTACGAATATCTTCCGGTGATTGTCGGCGCGTTTTTGATTTTCGTTTCGACTTTTTCATTCGGTGCATTCTTCAACATGGTGCTTGCCGTGAAAGGTTTTCCGACTTTGAAATTGTTTCACCGGTACAGTTTCGCCGTGATAAAATTTTTGTTCCCGGTCGCCGTCCGTATCGGAAAAATTTTCGGAATAAATCGCCGGCGTTTGGAAGGCTCTTTCATCGCGGTGAGCAATTTAATTTTTTTGAAAAGCAGAATAAAAGTTCCTGCGGACAAATTGCTGGTGGTTTCTCCGCACTGTCTGCAACTCGACACTTGCCCGCACAAAATTACACGCGACCCGAATAATTGCAAGCGTTGCGGCAGGTGCAACGTCGGTGACTTGATGAAACTTGCCGACGAATTGGGTTTTAAATTTTTCGTCGTCACCGGCGGGACTTTGGCGCGGCAAGTCGTCAAAAAAAATCGTCCGCAAGCAGTCCTCGCCGTTGCCTGCGAACGCGATTTGATGAGCGGGATTCAGGACGTTTACCCGTTGCCCGCCGTCGGAGTTTTGAACGCCAGACCGAACGGTCCTTGTTTCAATACCCGCGTCGATATTGAAGAAGTTCGACGAATGATAAAACAGATAACCGAATAAAAAATCCGGTAAAGGAATGTCGAAAATGGAGCGCGAAAAAATTATTCGCAAATACATTGAAGAAAATTATCGGAAAGAAATTTATATCGGCGAGCTTGCGCTGATTGCACACCTTTCGCCGTCGTATTTGAGTACGAAATTCAAAAGCCCCCGATTTTTTTTCGAGGGCTGATTTTTTTTCGCAAAAATTATTCGTCGGAATTTTCTTCGTCAGGAAAATTTTCGTCGTCGCGTGTGTAACGAAAATCATCGCCGGCTCCGTTCAAAACGTGCGCCGTCAAAAAAATTATCAGTTCGGATTCGTTTTTGCTCCGTCTGTGATTTCTGAACAGCCAACCCAAAATCGGAAGGTCGCCGAGAAAAGGAATTTTGCTTATCGTTTTGCTTTCCTCCGCGCCGATAAGTCCGCCGATAATCATCGGTTGCCCGTCCCGAACGGTAACCGTCGTGTCTGCGGAACGTTCGTTGAAACGATACATTTTCAAATCGGAAACGTAAGTCGGAGTACTCACTTCGGTGTGAATCGTCGCGGTAATTGTTCCGTCATCATTTATTCGCGGCGTGTATCTCAAAATAATTCCGGCGCGTTTGTATTCGATTGAAGTTGTCGTGGTGGAATTTGTCGTTTGAATCGTCGGCACCGGAACATTGTCGCTGATATTTATTTCCGCCTCGCGTCCTTGAACCGTCGTTACGTTCGGGCGGGAAAGAATCCGGGCTTTTCCGTTCGCGACGAGCGCATTTATCCGCGCACCGTAATACCACTCGAAAGGTATTCCCTCCGGTCCTTTGCCGAACCGGACAATTCCGTAACCGGTTAAATCGTTCGCAGTCCGTTCGTAACTGTAATTTTCGTAACGCGTCGTACTTCCGTCGGTGTTAATCGTCGTGTAGCTGTCGTCGTTCCTGTCCGGGTATTGGGGAAGTGCCGACCACATCCATTCGATGCCCAAATTTTTGCTTGCGTTCTTGTCAATCGCCAAAATTTTTGCTTCGACGGAAACTTGTTTGAGTTCCACATCAAGAGTTTGCAAAAGTTTTTTCGCCCGTTCGTATTCGGCGGGAGTGCCGACCAAAACCAGCGCGTTGACTTCCGGGTTGACCAAAACTCTTTTTTCCCGCGAATCGTTTTCGCGGTTTGAATTGTTTCTGCCGGTTCGCTCTTGATTGTTTGTGCCGCGTGCCGTCATGTCCATACTGCCGTCCGGCCGGATTTTAAAATTCGTGACGGTTTCCGTTTCGGAATTTCTGCGCGTCCGTTCCTTATCGTCCTCGTCCAGCGACATTACAACCGCCTTCCGCAAAATTTCCGCATCGCCGTATCGAATCGGCAAAATATAAGTCTGCATTAAAGCGTCGTTACCGGTTGCGGCGGTGAAAATGTAAATGCCGGAATCCTTGACGAGTTTAAGCCCGGCGGTCTTGGAAATTATTTCCAAAATTTTTTCCGGCTCCGTGTTCGTCGCGCTGAAAGAAATTTTTCCGTCAATCGAATCGTCAATCGACACGTTCAAACCGGCGGCGCGGGCAACCGTCATTATCGCCGAGCGCAAATCCGAATCGTGCAAACTCAAAGTCATCGGCGCGGCGTTTACCGGTTCGGCAAAAAGAAAAAAAGCTGCCGATAAAATCGCGGGCAACTTTTTCATCGTGAACAACTCCTTCTTAAGTTGAAAAATTATTTTTTGTTGAACATTGCGATAACGTCATCGACAAATTTCAACGCGGATTTTTCGGAGAGAATTGCAACTCTTTCGTTCCGGGAAATTTCTGCGCGAAGATTTTTCAACTGCGGATCAAATTTGTTCGACTCCAAACATTTCAAGGCGAGTCTGTCCGCTTGTGCAATTCGCAAAAATTGTTCGAGTTGCGGTCTGCACTCCGACAAATATTTTTCCGGCAATTTTTCTTTCAGGTTGTAAGCCGCCGTTTCCATATCGTCGATTATTTTTTCGAGCGGCGCGAAATCCGGCGTGCGTCCTCCGCGAATTGCCGACAGGACGAGGTAAGCCGCCGTTTCAAAATCTCTGCCGTCCTCCGCACCGACGTTCGCCCAATTATTTTCCATGTGTTGCGAATGTCCGGCGAAAATTTTCATCTCCGAGGCAAGTGCGCCGAATTGTTCTTCAATCGCCCGGTTCCAAGATTTTTTCGGGTCGTAAAGGTTCGGGGAGTTCGCATAATCCGCTCCGGTTGCCAACGCGATTTTTGAAAAATTTTCCTGTCCCATCGGGTTGAAGAAAATTGCCGGAAGGTTGACTGTCGGAAGATTTTCAATCGCGCCGAGCGCAAGCTTTGCATTTTTTTCTCCGTCCGGAGTCAGCGTGTAATCGTTCACCGGATAATTCCACCACACGCCGAGTTCACGTCCGTAAATTTTATTTGCCTCCGCGTATTCGGCA
>CAJOFG010000014.1:12968-28769 GCA_905233965.1 uncultured Selenomonadaceae bacterium | reverse complement strand
CATTATACCGGGTTGCCAGAAAAAATATAGAAAATTTTTTTCAGCCGGAAAAATTTACTCCCGCCGACTTCGCCAAAAGTCTGAGCCGACAGACCGGAAGTCCGACGACGTTTGACCAGTCGCCGTGAATTTTTTCGATAAACTTTGTCGCTCCTCCCTGCAGTGCGTATGAACCGGACTTGTCCAGCGGTTCTCCCGTCGCGACGTAATTTTTAATTTCTTCGTCCGTCATTTCGCCGAAAAAAACTTCCGTGATTTCCGACGCGGTGAAAGTTTTTCCGCCGGCAACGAGTGCCAGCCCGGTTATAACTTCGTGCTTTTTCCCGGACAGCGTTTTCAACATTTCCTCCGCGCCTTTGATTCCTTCCGGCTTGCCGAAAATTTTTCCGTTCAAAACGACGATTGTATCCGCTCCGATTACGATTGCGCCGGAATGTCTTTTCGCAACCGTTTCCGCTTTAATTTTCGCGTTCATCACGGCAAGTCGTTCGGGATTTTTTTCGTCGTGCAGTTCATCCTCTTCGCAAACGTCGATTAAAAATTCCGTGCAAAGTTTTTTCAAAAGTTCTTCGCGGCGCGGCGAACCCGATGCCAAAACTACCATAAATTTTTCCTCCGTCAATCACCAAACAACGTCAAGCAAATTTCTTCCGCGACAAAGCAGAGCCGTCCGATTTATTTTCGCCGATAAAATTTCGATTTGCAAACCGAAATTGTCGCGCAAAACTTTTAAGACTTCGACAGGCTTAACCGTTCCGTCCGGCGTAATTTTTGTGCCGAACTCGATTAAAATTTCCCCGTCGATTTTTTCGCGTACCTTGACCGATTCGGCGATGAATTTTTTTATTTCAAGCTCGCGATTTTTTTTCGGCGTTACCCGGTTAAACAAAATTTTTTTCGCCGCGTTGAATTTTTCCGCCGCCTCCCGCGCCGCGCTCAACTCTCCGGCGAACGGTATCAAAATTTCGTAACGCGAAAAATCAACCGACGACATCAGAGCCGGGAGTTTGCCGGGAAAATATTTTATGCGTGAAATTTTCGCGCCGCCGGGAAGTTGTTCGTTAAGTTTCGCCATGACTTTTTCCGGCGAAATTTTTTCCGTCAAATAAAAATCCGCGTACTCCGTTCCGCTCGTCACGCCGACACCCAGAGCCGTCGCGAACGAAACTTTCAGATGAGGATTGAATCCCTCCGAATACGCCGCCGGAAGTTTGGAGCGGAGCAACGCGCTCATGAATACGTTCATGTATTCCAAGTGTGAGAGGAAAGCAATTTCCGCGCCCTTTTGAATTTGAATCCGGTAGAGAAAATTTTTTCCCGGCGGTGAAATTTTTTGCGCGACGAAATTTTTTTCCGGCGACTTTTCCGGTGCTTTGTCGAAACAAGTTTTTTTCGTCGGCAAATTTTGTCGAACGCCGCAGAGGTGACAATCTCCTTTCCGGCAGTCGGCGGTTAAAATTCCGGCTTGCGCTTTCTCCCATTCCGCAACGAAAAATTTTTTGTCAACGCCCGGCGAAGTGTGCGCCCATGCAACCGGCTCGTCGAAACTTCTTTCGCGCTCGTTGAAATATTTCGGATTGACTCCGCAAATTTCAAAAGCCTTCATCCAAACATCAAACTTGAACAGGTCAGCCCAACCGTCAAACTTCGCGCCGAGTTTCCAAGCCGTTTCGATAACTTTCGCAAGTCGTCTGTCACCGCGTGCGATGACACCTTCCAGCGTCGAAAGTTCCGCGTTGTGGTAATTGTAAGTGATTGCCCGGTCGCGAATTTTTTCCTTCAAAAATTTTTGCCGGCGTTCAAATTCTTCAATCGAAATTTGTCCGACTCTTTCAAACGGCGTGAAAGGTTTCGGTACGAAACAGGAAACGCTGACGGTAATTTTCACGTCGCGCCGCCCGGTAATTTCCCGGTAAAGGTTCGCGACTTTTTGAGCGAGATCCGCAATTCCGGCAACGTCCTCATCGGTTTCCGTCGGCAAGCCCGTCATGAAATAAAGTTTAACCGTTTTCCAACCTTTTGAAAAAGCGGCGGCGCAGGTGTCGAGCAAATTTTTTTCCGTCACGCCCTTGTTAATCACGTCGCGCAGTCGTTGAGTCCCGGCTTCCGGCGCGAAAGTCAATCCGCTTTTCCGGACGTGTTGCACTTTTTCCGCAACGTCGATTGAAAAATTATCAATGCGGAGCGACGGCAGGGAAAAACTTACACGTTCGTTTGAAAAATCTTTCAGCAAATCGTCCGTCAATTCCTCCAGCCGGGAATAATCCGTCGAGCTTAACGAAGTCAAAGACATTTCGTCGTAACCGGTCGCGTCAATCAATTTCCGGGCAAGCTTGCGCAAATTTTCCTCCCGACGTTCGCGCACCGGTCGATAAGTCATTCCCGCCTGGCAGAAACGACAGCCGCGAGTACAGCCGCGAAAAAGTTCAAGCATTACCCGGTTGTGAACGATGTCGATGAACGGCACGATCGGCTTTTCGAGAAATTGCACGGAATTTAAATCGGCGACGCGCTTATAAATTACCGGACGCGCAACCGGATTTAAAATTTTCAGCGCGGAAAAATTTTCTCCGTCATAAATCGGCGCGTAAAATTCCGGAACGTAAATTCCGTCCAGTTCAGCGACGCGATTTAAAAATTCTTTTCGCCCGCCGACTTTCCCGGATTTTTTCCACGCGACAAATTTTTCGGCGACTTCTTCCAAAACTTCCTCACCGTCACCGACGACGAAGAAATCAAAAAATTCCGCGACCGGTTCGACGTTGTAAACGCAAGGACCGCCGCCTATCACAAAAGGTTCGTCCTCCGTCCGCTCCGCCGCGTGAAGTGAAATTCCGGCAAGGTCAAGCATATTCAGCACGTTTGTAAAAATCATTTCGTACTGCAGAGAAAATCCGAGAAAGTCAAACTCTTTCACCGGGTGTTTCGATTCGAGGGAGAACAGCGGAATTTTTCTTTCGCGCATTTCCTCTTCCATGTCCGTCCAGACCGAATAAACTCTTTCGCAAAGAGTATCGGCGCGACGATTCATTATCCCGTACAAAATCGCCAAGCCGAGATTTGACATTCCGACTTCGTAAACGTCCGGCAAACTCAAAACCATTCGGCAGGAAACGTCTTCCCAATTTTTCAAAACACTGTTAAATTCTCCGCCGGTGTACCGTGCCGGCTTGGAAACTTTCTGCAAAACTTCGTAAGGTATTTTTATCTGCAAAAATTTTTCCTCCCGTCAAAATTGAAAATATAAAAATTCCGTCACGCCGGACAAATGCAAAACCGAGTAAAGGAACAGCAGAGCCAAAATCGCCGCCGACAAAAAATTCGGTTTTAAATTTTTCGTCAGCTTATTCGAGTTCGGGCAGAACGCGACGATTAAAATTGCCGCGACGAAAATAAATTTCGGCAGTTCGACCGGCGACGCGGCGATATACTCCGGCAAATTTAAAACGTCGGAAAAATTTGCAAGTCCCGCGAACATTTTTTTTATGACAACCAGCGCGTCGTGAACCGAATTTGCCCGGAAAAAAATCAGCGTTATCAAAACATGGAACAGGGTGACGACGTGCGCCAAAACTTTCGGCATGGAAAATTTTTGTCGCCATAAAAAGTTTGCGACGACTCCCGCCGCATTCAAAATCGCGAAGATGACGAAAGTCATTCCGGCTCCGTGCCAAATGCCGACGATAAAAAAAGTTATGAACGATGCCGCCGCAGTATTCGCGACGGTTTTACTTTTGAATTGCCGGACGAGCGGAATGTAAACGCAGGCGGTTATCGCGTTCGTCAGTGAAATGTGCCAACGCTGCCAAAAATTTATCATGCCGGTTGCGCGATACGGACTGTTGAAGTTTATCGGAATTTCATAATTCATCATTCGCGCAAGCCCGACCGCCATGTCACTGTAACCGGAGAAATCGAAATAAAGTTGCAACATATAACAGACGGCAGTCAACCAGGCAACCGTTCCGGTCAAATCGTTGACGTGCGTATAACCGAATTGAACGTAAGGACTCAGCGAGTCGGCGACGATAACTTTTTTCGCCAGCCCGATTATAAAAATCGTCAAGCCGTGCGACAAATTGTCGAAGTCCGGGCGACGAAGTTTAACGTCCCGAAATTGTTTCAGCATTTGCCGGTGGTATAAAATCGGCCCCGCCATGAGATGAGGGAAGAACGAAACGAACAGCGCATAGTCGATAAAATTTCTGTCCCTCACCGTGCCTTCGCAGCAGTCGTAAATGTAAAGCAGTTGCGTTATCGTGAAGAAAGAAATTCCGAGCGGCAAAATCAAATGCAGCAGTTCAAAATTCGCGCCGAGCCGGTTCAACGTGGCAAGAAAAAAATCCAGGTACTTGAAATATCCGAGCAAGCCGATGTTAAACGCCAGACCGAGCAGGAAAAAAATTTTGCTCCGGCGCGTCTTTTGATTTTCTTCGCGGGAACTCAAAATTTTTCCGGCGATAAAATAATTTACCAAAATACTCACGGCGAGGAGCGGAAGAAATCGCACGTCCCACCAACCGTAAAATGCGAAACTTGCAACCGTCAACCAAATATTTGCCGTCGAAGAAAATTTTCCTTCCTTCGCACGCGCCGCATCAATTTTTCCCGCGACAAAATAAATTGCAAGCACCGCCGGGAAAAATATGAAAATAAATTCGTAGGAGTTAAAAAGCATGACTCACCTTGTCAAACGAAATAAAAATTTGCCCCTCCGAAGAGGGGCTTTTAATATTACACTAAAAAAATTTTTTTGCAACGAAAATTATTTATTGCCGACAATAGCCTTCCGAATCAAATCAACCGGAATAATCGTAATTGCCATTGCGATAACAAAAATCCATTCGCCCGCCGTCAAACCGAAACAGCGCAGAATGACATCGCCCCAGTAAGTCATGATGACTTGAACGACGACGATTAACGCCATGACTTGCAAAAATCCGGGATTGCCGCCGATATTGTCGAGCAAATTCATTCTGTCGGTTCTCGCGTTGAACGCATTGAACACCGCCATGAAAATGAAGAATGCAAAATATCCGGTAAGCAGATACATATTCGCGTCCGTTTCGCCGACGCGGAAATGTGAATGTGAAAAACTCGTCAGCAGGAATACCAAGCCCATGATGAAACTCCAGACGGCACCGGTACCGATCGCGCTGTACATATAGTTGTTGATAATTTTTTCGTCGCGCTTTTTCGGCTCCTCCTCCATGTACCTGTCGAGAGCCGGCTCACCGCCGAACGCCAACGCGGCAAGAGTATCCATAACGAGATTGACCCAGAGAATTTGAGTTATCGACAGCGGATTCTCCAAACCGATTAACGGACAGACAAACGAAATTAAAACCGCACCGACGTTGATTGTCAGCTGGAAAATTATAAATTTGCGGATGCTGTTGAAAATTGTTCTGCCGTACAAAATTGCTTTTCCGATTGAAGTAAAATTGTCGTCGAGGATAACAATTTCACCCGCCTCTTTCGCGACTTCCGTGCCGCCGCCCATCGCGAAACCGACATCGGCTTTTTTCAGCGCGGGCGAATCGTTTACGCCGTCACCGGTCATTCCGACGACAAGATTTAATTCCTGTGCAAGTCGAACGAGCCGGCTTTTGTCCGTCGGAAGAGCGCGGGCTATGACGCGAATATTTCTGAGTTTGGTTTTAATTTCATCGTCGCTCAATTCGTTCAACTCTTGAGAAGTCATCACCAAGTCGCCGGAATTTTTGAGAAGTCCGGCTTCCTTAGCTATCGCAACGGCAGTTTCTTTTCTGTCGCCGGTTATCATGACGACTTGAACGCCGGCATTTTGCACCTGCGCTATCGCGTCGATTGACTCCGGGCGCACTTCGTCACGAATACCGACCGCGCCGACGAAAGTCAAACCGCTTTCCGGAAGTTGTCCGTCTTTAACTTCGCCGTCATAAGTCGCCAAAGCCAAAACGCGAATCGCACGGACTGCAAGCTCATCAATCTTCGCGTTAATTTCCTTCGTGCCGGTCAATTTTTGTTGCTTGCCGTTTTCGTCGCAGTAAAAACTGCAACGGTCAAGCAACCTTTCCGGCGCACCCTTCGCCAAAGTCAAATTGTAGTCGCCGGTGACTTCGGCGAGAGAATATTTATTTTTGCTGTCGAAAGGTACGGTGTTGCCGACGGAAATTTTCATCTCCCTGTCCTTGCCGATAACGAATCCGAGCAAGGCTCTTTCCGTCGCGTTGCCGCCGACCGCTTTATCTCCGTTGACGACCGCGCTTGAATTGTAACGAACGACAAGCGACATCATATCGCCCAAACTTTTCGGCAATTCGTCGAACGTCGAATAAGATTTCGCCGTGCCGTCAAGGAAAGTTACCGCCTCAAGTTGTCCCTTCGTAATTGTTCCGGTTTTATCGCTGAACAAAATATTTAAACTGCCTGCCGTTTCGATACCGGAAATTTTTCTGACAAGGACGTTGTCCTTCAACATTTTGCCCATGTTCTGCGCGGAAACGATAGCTATCATAAGCGGCAAACCTTCCGGTACCGCCATGACGATAATTATCACGGCGAGCATAACCGCCTCAACCAAGCTGTTCAAAATGTTCATCCAGTCGGAGCAGTAAGCGGCGACAAGTGCCATGTCGAAACCGTGCTGAATAAAAATTCTCTCGAACATGAACGCAACCGCTATCGCGATACCGCCGATGTAACCGAATTTTGAAATTTGATCCGCAAGGTCGCCGAGTTTCAATTTCAGCGGCGTGTCCCTGTCGTCGTCAACCTGAAGTTCCTTCGCAATTTCGCCGTAAAAAGTTTTGTCGCCGAGCGTAACGGTACGCATAACCGCATTTCCGCCGGCAACGACCGCACCGCGAAAAACTTTGTGCGGGTTGAGCAAGTCCCGGCTCTCCGCAGACTCCGCATCTGTTTTTTCGTCCGGAGCGGGCGTTTTCGTTTCCTCTTTCGCTTCGCCGTTCAAAATGGATTGGTCAACGGTAATTTTTCCGTCGATTATAATTCCGTCCGCCGGAATTTTATCCCCGCTCTGCAAAAGGACACAGTCGCCCATGGTGATGTCGTTAATCGGAATTTCGACGACAGCACCGTTACGATAAACTTTACATTTAATCAGCGACGCTTCGCCCTGCAATTTTTGAAACGCACTTTCATTTTTGTACTCCGAGAAAGTCGAAACAAAAGTCGCCAGCAAAACCGCCATCGCGATACCGACGGATTCATACCATTCCGCACGCCCCATGAACGCAAAAGCCACGTTCAGGACGAGCGCGAAAATTAAAATTTTGATAATCGGATCGTCGAAGTTATTTTTGAGTTTGTCCCAAAAACCTTCGCGTTCCTGTTCGGTGATGCCGTTGTCCCCGTATTTGGATTTCATCTCTTGAACTTGGGCATCAGTCAATCCCGTGATTTTCAACTTGTTAAGACCTCCAAAAAAATTTTTCAGACGAAAATAAATTCGACTATGTAAAATGCAACAGCTCCCATTAAAGCGGTTATCGGTATCGTTATTACCCACGCTTTAACCATTTGTTGAGCGACTCCCCAATGAACCGCGTTTACTCTTTTTGCCGTGCCGACACCCATTATCGAGCCGGAAACGACGTGAGTCGTCGAAACCGGAAGATGTAAAAGCGTCGCGCCGAAAACGGTTATCGAAGAATTTAAATCCGCCGCAAAGCCGCTTATCGGTTCGAGTTTAAAAATTTTCCCGCCGACCGTTTTTATTATGCTCCAGCCGCCTGTCGCCGTACCGGATGCCATAGCCGCCGCGCAGAGAATTTTGACGTAAGTCGGGACTTCAAATTCCGAAATAAACCCGCCGCTCAAAAGTGCCAGCGTGATTATGCCCATTGACTTTTGCGCGTCGTTCGAGCCGTGCGAAAATGCCATGGTCGCCGCAGAAAGAATTTGCATTTTCCGAAATTTATCGTTGATTGTGTGAGGGCTGAGTTTGCCGAACAAAAAAAGCAACGTGTGCATTATCACGAATCCCACGATAATTGCGACGATCGGCGACGCGATAAGCGAAATGACAATTTTCCCTATGCCGTTCCAATTCAAACCGGACGAGCCGACCGAAATTAAAACCGCTCCGACAAGTCCGCCGACAAGAGCGTGCGACGAGCTGGACGGGATACCGAAACGCCAGGTAACCAAATTCCAGATAATCGCTCCGACAAGCGCGGCGATAATAATTTTTTCGTCAACGACTTGCGGAGAACTCACAATGTCCCCGCCGATTGTTTTTGCAACGCCGGTTGAAATCATCGCGCCCAAAAAATTCAGAATCGCCGCCATGAAAATTGCGTTGCTCGGATGAAGTGCGCGGGTACTCACCGAAGTTGCAATCGCGTTCGCCGTGTCATGAAAGCCGTTTATAAAGTCAAAGACAAGCGCAAGGATTATAACCGTGAAAATCAAATACTGCAACTCAAGCATATTTTATAACCACTCCCCGAATCATATCGGAAATTTTTTTGCAGTGGTCGAGTGTCATTTCCACGTCCTCGATAATGTCTTTCCATTTTATCAAATGGATAACCGCCTTGCTTGCTCCGACTTCTTCGGCGGCAGTCGCCGCTTCGTCGAAAAGCAAACTTATATCTTTCCGGTAAATCAAGTCGCCCAAATTTTCGTACTCGGCAATTTTTTGAATCGCTTCGGTAATTTTGATTTGATTTTTTTTGATGTCGGAAAGCAGGGTAAAAGCTTTAACCAATTCCTCCGTCGTGTTAATCAAAAGTCTTGTCTGACGCGGAAGTTTTTTCGTGACGTGTCCGGCGCGGTACATGATAATTTTTTGGAGCGCGCCCTGCAACATATCGACGCCGGTTGCAAGTTCGCCGGCAATCGAATAAATATCTTCGCGGTCAATCGGCGTGATAAAACTTTTGTTGAGTTTTTTTACAATCCGGTCGTTTATCTCGTCGGCTTTTTTTTCCAACTCGATGATGTCGTCAAGCTTTTCAAAAGATTTGCTCGTGTCCTTGATGAAGTCGTCAAGCAAAACGGCGCATTGATGAAAAACTTTCACGTTCTCGACAAACAAATCGAAGTATTCGGTGTCTTTGCGGGAAAAGTTAAACATTACATTACCTGCCTTTCCGGCGAGTGGAAGTTATCTGAATCGTCGGCTCAATTCTTCCAAACCGGAATCCGTCGTGCCGTTTCCGACGGCGTTAAATTTCCAATCGTTTCCGCGTTTGTAAACTTCGCCGGCAACCATTGCAAGCATATTGCTGTAATCGTCGCTCAAATTGTAGCGGCAAAGTTCTTCGCCGGTGTCGTTATCGACGACACGGATAAAAGCGTTTTTAATCATTCCGAAATGTTGCTTGCGGTCAACGGCTTTGTAAATGTTCACGACGAAAACCAATTTGTCATATTCGCCGGGAAGTCTGTCGAGGTCTACGAAAATTTGTTCGTCGTCGCCTTCGCCCTCACCGGTCAAATTGTCGCCCATGTGCTTAACCGCTCCGGATTTGTGTTGCAAATTCCCGAAGTAAACGATGTCATCATCAACCGTCTGAAGTTTCCCTCCCTTGCAGAGGAAAACCGACGCATCGCAGTCAATATCCTGTTTGTCGCCGAAAATTTTGCTGAAGAAACCGCCGCCGGAAGATTGTTCCGCCTCGTCCCAGCCGAGTCCGACCATTAACTTCGTCAACTTTTTGCCGTCGGATTTCGTCAAATTTACTTTCTGTCCCTTTTGAAGATTGACAGCCATTTTGAAAACTCCTTTCCAAAAAATGGAGCAGGGAAAAAAACTTCGCCCTGCTCCCAAAAATTAAATTTCACATTACCAAAAAATTATCTGCTCCGAAAAATTAAACATTAACGCCGAAGTTGCGACCGAGAGCGGCAAGTCCTCCGCTGAAACCGCTGCCGATTGCGTTAAATTTCCATTCGCCGCCGTGACGATACAGTTCGGCAACAACAACCGCCGTTTCAATCGAAAAATCTTCGCCCAAGTCGTAGCGAATCAATTCTTTGTTGTTCGACGCATCGACAACGCGAATAAAAGCATTTTCAACCTGTCCGAAATTTTGTTTGCGACTTTCCGCTTCGTGAATGGTGACGGTGAAATCAATTTTTTCGATATTCGCCGGCACTTTGTCCAAGCTGATTTTAATTTGTTCGTCATCGCCTTCGCCGGCACCGGTCAAGTTGTCGCCCAAATGCTGAACTGCGCCGGATTTATGTTTCAAATTGTTGTAAAAGACAAAATCTTCGTCGGAAGTAACTTTTCCGTTGCCGCCGAGCAAAAATGCCGCCGCGTCCAAATCGAAGTCCGCGCTGCCGTCGTATTTGTTTACGTCCCAGCCGAGACCGATCATGACTTCTTTCAATCCGGGATTTCCTTTTGTGAGATCAACTTTCTGACCTTTTGCCAAACTTACAGCCATGAAAAATTCCTCCTCAAAAAAAATTCTTGAATTTCAATTTCCGGTTAAGTCTAACATACCGATAAATTTTTTGCAAATTAAAAACAGTTTAAAAATTATTTGAAGTCTTTGAAGTCTTCGCCGAATCCGTATTTTTCGATGACGTAATCCAAATCTTTGTCGCCGCGCCCGCTGAGGTTGACGAGGACAGAGCCGCCGTTCGTCGAATTTTTCGCGTAACGCATGGCGTAGGCAAGAGCGTGTGAACTTTCGAGAGCCGGAATAATTCCTTCGTAACGGCTGAGTTTGAAAAATGCGTCAACCGCTTCCAAGTCGCTTGCAACGTCGTATTTCACTCTGCCGATGTCGCGAAGGTAAGCGTGTTCCGGTCCGACGCTCGGATAATCCAAACCGCTGGCGATTGAGTAAACCGGAGCCGGCTCGCCGTTTTCGTCCTGCAACATGAAACTGTCAAAACCGTGCATGACACCTTCCTTGCCGTTCTCCGCGTCCCATAGGTTCGACACCGACAATTTCAACCGGATCATTTATGAACGGCAAGAACATTCCGATTGAGTTTGAGCCGCCGCCGACACAAGCGGTCACCACGTCCGGCAAAAATCCGGTCATTTCCAAAAATTGTGAGCGCGCCTCTTCGCCGACGACCATTTGAAAATCGCGAACCATCATCGGGAAGGGGTGAGGTCCCACAGCCGAACCGATACAGTAAATCGTGTCTTTGTAATTTTCGAGATAATCTTCAAAAGCCGCGTCAACAGCCTCTTTTAAAGTTTTCAATCCGCGAGTGACGGAAACGACTTTCGTCCCCAAAACTTTCATTCGCGCAACATTCGGAGCTTGTTTTTGAATATCGACTTCACCCATGTAAATCGTGCAGTCGAGTCCGAAATAAGCGGCGGCGGTTGCAAGAGCGACACCGTGCTGACCGGCTCCGGTTTCCGCGATAATTCTTTTCTTGCCCAAAAATTTTGCAAGCAGACCTTCGCCCATGCAGTGATTTAATTTGTGTGCGCCGGTGTGGTTCAAATCTTCGCGCTTGAGATAAATTTGGCATTTGCCGTTGCCGATATTGCGACTGAGTTTTTCGCAGTGATAAACCGGAGTCGGGCGACCTTGAAATTCGCGACGAATCCGGCGAAGTTCATTGATAAATTGTGACGAATGGCAAATAGTCATGTAAGCGTCTGTAATTTCTTGCATGACGGGAATGAGATGATCCGGAAGGTATGCTCCTCCGAAACGTCCGAAACGCCCGTCCTCCGTCGGGAATTTTTTCAAATAAGTGGCGTAGTCCATGAAAATTTTCCTCCTTAAAAAATTTTATAAATCGGTTGAAAGTCAAAAAAATTTTTTTCAACCGGATTAAACGATAAAATTTTCAATCTCCTCTGCCTTCAAAATTTTTCATGTCGTCGTAACTCATGGCGCGGGTGTGTTTCGTATGCGCCCATTCATGTTCGTTGCGGTGAATGAATCCCAAGAAAATTATCGGTATCCAAGTGTAAATGAAAATCGGGTAGAGAATCATGTAGAACCAAGATTTTAATTTCGCCCGGACTTTGATTAAAATTATCATGGGCAAAAGATACTGACCGATCATTATCGCCGTCATGATTTGCGACGGCATGACCGAATAAATATTCGTGTAAAAAGTTCCGATTGCGAGTTGCAGATAACTCATCACGATAAAAAATGTGGAGAGTATCAGGAAGTGAGGTTGCAAAAGATAAATGCAACCGTCCCAAATTCTGATGTCCTTCCTTCGCCAACCTTCGACAAGCATTTTCGGAATGAACCGGTGCGCCACGTCGAATTGACCTTGCGCCCATCTTTTTCTCTGCGTCCAAGATTGTTTGAAAGTCAGCGGTTTTTCGTCGTAAACAATCGCGTCGTGCGCCCAAGTCGTTTTAATTCCTTCGGCAAGAGATTTCATGGTAAATTCCATGTCCTCCGTCAAACAGGTTGCGCGCCAGCCGTATTTTTTCAAAACGTCAACGGTGATACACATTCCGGTGCCGCCGAGAACCGCAGAAAGTCCGATATTCGTTTTCGCCAAGTGCGAAACGTGATCGATAACCCAGAAGGCGATTGCAAAAGTTCCCGATACCCATGTATCGTAAGGATTTTTTGCGTCGAGGAAACCTTGAATAATTTTGTCGCCTTTCAAAAGCCGGTTGTTCATCTCAATCAAAAAATTCGGGTGAACCAAATTGTCCGCGTCGAAAATTGCAACGGCATCGTAAATTTTCCCGGACTTCTCCATTTCAAAAATTTTTTCAAACATCCATTCGAGAGCAAAGCCCTTGCTTTTTTTCTCCGTGTTCGTGCGAACGCAGACAATCGCGCCGGCTTCCTCCGCAACTTCGGCGGTATTGTCCTTGCAGTTGTCGGCGATAACGTAAATGTCGTAAAGTTCTTTCGGATATTTCAGGGACTGCAAATTTTTTACCAGTTGCCCGATAACCGCGCTTTCGTTATGAGCCGCAACTATGACGGCGAATTTTTTTTCCGGCGTCAGATTTTTTTTCTCCTTGAATCTCCACATACCGAAAAAACCGATCACGAAAAAATACATCGTGAACAGGAAAAGCACGATTTGCAAAGGTATCATCACAATGTCCATCGGATAGTTAAACAATTTGCACTACTCCCCGTAAAATATCTTTCGTTGCGACAAAAATTAAATTCAGCGCGTCATCAAAGTTATCAGCGAATTGACTATTCCGAAAACCGCGTAGGTTGAAAAAATCGCCGTCAAAATTCCGCCGACCGGTGCCTGCAACGTGAAAAAAATTATCGCCGCGAACATGAGCAACGCCAAAATTTTTGCCGCGAGAAAAATTTTTTCGCCGTCGCCTTTGAAGTCCGGATAGTGGACGTGGCTGACCATTAAATACGCGACAATTATTATCGTTATCGGGTAGACCATTCCGAAATTTTCCGGACGAATCGACAATTCGTCGAAAAGCAAAGTCGTTGACGCGACGATACAACCGCCGGCCGGAATCGCAAGCCCCATGAAAAATCCGTGTACCACGTTCGTGTTGACGTTGAATCTTGCCAGCCGCCACATTCCGCACAGCGCAAAAATTATCGCGGCAACTTTTCCGACCGTTCCGAAATTGTGCAGGCAGAACGAGTAAGCCAAAAAAGCCGGCGCAATTCCGAACGAGCCGAGATCGCAAAGCGAATCCATTTCTTTCCCGAACTCCGACGCAACACCCAATGCACGGGCAACACGTCCGTCCAATCCGTCCGCAATCAGCGCCAACAAAATGAAAATCGAGCCGTAAAAAAAATTTCCTTCGTAAGTTGCGAGAATCGAACACATTCCGAAAAATAAATTTGCCGCCGTGCAAATGTTTGGTAACATTCTTCTCATTTCAAAAATCTCCGTCGTTTTTAAATTATTTCGGCAAAATCGCTACCGCGTTTCCGACAGCTCTTTCCGAACCGTCGCTGGGACTGTTTACCAAATTATCTTTGACGACCAATTCGGTTGAGCCGCCGCCGTCCAAATTTATCGCATTCACCGCGCCGAATTCGTTTCGCAAAACAGTCGCCCACTCTTCCAAAGTGCAACCGATACTGTGAGCCTGTCGTCCGTCAACGACGGCAAGAATAAAATCGCCGTACTTCGTCACGCCGACTGCAGAACGCGGAGCGCGTCCCGTGCTTATGTCGGAAGGAAATTCTTCGACGCGTGAAGTTACAAAAATTTGATTGTCCTTAACCAAACGCGGCCCCGCTCCGATAACGTGAATCGCAGAATCAAAATCCGCGTCGTCGCTGTTCAAATGTTCTTCCAAAATAATTTTGTCGCCGACTTTAATGTCGCCGAGCAAGTCGATTGAATTTCCGTGCGCGCTGATTATGAATCCGTTTCGCGGGATCGGATTGTTGCCTTTGTAGCTGATAACGTCGCTGACAGTGTTGCCCCTGACGATAATTTCCAATCCTGCATCGTTCGTTCCGGAAGTCGCGGCATATGACGGTTTGTAAATCGTGACGGCATTTTCCGTGCGTTCGCAATTCACTCCGTTTACAAAAAATTCTTTGTCGCCGAAAATAATTTTTCCTTCGTAACTGACTCTGCCGAAAACTGTCGAGCCGTCCGCGTTAATTCCGATCGCCGAACGATTAAAATCGTCGGAAGAAACAATTTCGCCGTTAATTTTCGTCACGCCGATTATCGAACCGGACGCAGAGAAATATCCGGCGTTCACCAATGCAATGTCGCTTAAATTTTGCGTAATGTGCATCAAAGTGTCGCGCCCTCTGATTTGTCCTTTCGCCAAAATCGGTTGCAGTTTATACTGTTCGTGCGCCGCGATAACCGCGAAAGCCATAACGCCGTTTTGATTGTAGACCAAAAATTCCAAGCCTTCCCCTTCCGGAATTTCCGGAGTTGCGGGAGTTGTCGGTGCAGGTTTTTCCGGCTCTGTCGGAGTCGTCGGCTGAGGTTCAACAGGTTTTTGCGGTTCCGGTTTAGCCGCCGGCTTTTCAGGTTCCGGTTTAGCCGGCTTAGTCGGTTTGGCAGGTTTTTTGGTTTTGGATTTTTCCGGCTCGGTGACTTGTTTCGGTTTATCCTTTGTGCGTTTCGTCGTAAGTTTTGCTTTTTTCTTGTCTTTATCGGTTACCTTGTCTTTACCTTGCGTCGAAATTTTTTTCGCGTCGGATTTTTTTTCTTTGGCAAAAGGTTCATCAACGTATTCGCCGGAATTTTTATCATCGTTCGCCGCCGCAAAAACTTCGACCGAAGTATTGAACAAAAAAATTACAGCCGCAATTAACGCGGCAACTTTTTTCTTTGAAGTCATTTAAAATTTTCTCCGTCAAAATTATTTTTTCCACGCGAAAGTATCTGCCGACGCATCATAAAAAGCGCGAAGGGTATCGTCCAATTTTAACAGCGTCATCGAAAAGCCCGCCATGTCGATACTGGTCATGTAATTTCCTATCATCGTGTCGTAAACGGTAACGCCGTTTCGATACAAATATTCTTTCGCAAATTTGTTCACGATTAAAAGTTCCATCATGGGGGTTGCGCCCATTCCGTTGATTAAAAGAATTACGTCGTTGCCGGCGTATTCCAAAAAAGTCAGGAGCCTGTCAATCATTTTTTTGACAATGCCGTCGGCGTTTGCAATCTGTTCGCGACGGATACCCGGTTCGCCGTGAATACCGATGCCCAATTCCATTTCGTTTTCCGGAATTTGAAAACTCGGATGCCCGACTGCCGGAACGGTGCAAGGTCCTATCGCAACTCCGATTGTCCGGACGTTGTCAATCGTCCTCTGCGCGATACTTTTCACCATTTCCAAATCGGCTCCGGTTTCCGCCGCCGCGCCGGTAATTTTGTGAACCAAAATTGTGCCGGCAACTCCGCGCCGCCCGG
>CAJOFG010000014.1:0-12940 GCA_905233965.1 uncultured Selenomonadaceae bacterium | reverse complement strand
CTCCGTGCTGTTTTGCCATCTCAATCGCAAGCTCGAAACTCATCACGTCGCCGGTATAATTTTTTGCAATACAAAGCGTGCCCTTCGTCGTCGCGACTTCCAAAATTCCTTCGAGAACGTCAATCGCCGGAGGACTTGTAAAAATATTTCCGGCAACCGCGCAATCCAACATTCCGTAGCCGACGTAGCCGGCATGAGCGGGTTCGTGTCCGGAACCGCCGCCGCCGACGAGAGCAACCTTGTTAAAATTGAGGTTTTGGCGAACGACAATATTTTTACTGCCGAGTTTGCGAATACGATTCGGAGAGGCGGCAACCAGTCCTTCCAAAAGTTCGCGTTCGATGTCGTCAATGCCGTTTATGATTTTTTTCAAATGATTTAATTCCTTTCAAGAATTATTTTTTTCAAGCCGAATCAAAATTCTTTTTCGCCGAGTCTTTTGTGGAAAAAAATATATTGTTGCAAAACTCCGGCGTTATAGCCGAAATCTTTGAAAATATTTTCGCCGCCGAAATCTTCCTCAATCGCACGTTGAATCCAAACGTCAATCGGCAAAACGTCCGTACGATGATAAGCGTACAAGGCAACGCAACAGGCAACTTTAATTCCGACTCCGTTAATTTGTTGCAAAGTTTTTATCAGCGTTTCGTTTGAAACCGATTTGAGATTGTCGAGATTGACCGACATATTGTTTACCTTGTCGATCGCGTCACGAACATATTTGCTCCGGTAACCGAGAGCGAAAGACGACAAATCCATAATCGACGCATCGGACAGCTTAAAATAATCCGGGAAGGTGCGAACCGATCCGTAGTCGGTACGAATAATTTTTCCGAACGAATCGCAAATCAACTCAACCGACTTCCGGATTGAAGGAATATTTTTTCGCTGGCTGATGATGAAACTGATTAAAGTTTCAAACGGGTCTTGACGCAAAATCCGGATGCCTTTGCCGAACTCCGCCGCGTCAGTCAAAATTTTTTCGTAAGGTTTGCCCGCCGCAAATTCCGCAATGTCCCGGCGAATTTTCGCGTAATTCGTGTCCAAGTCGAAATATGTTTCCCAAATGCCCGACCATTCCAAAGGATCGCAACTTATTTCAAAATGTTTTTCGTCAAGCTGTCTGATGAAAAGAATATTTTCTTTCGTGATGAATCGGTACAAGCCGGCTCTTATTTCGCGGGGACGAAAACATTGTCCGCTCTCGGCAATTTTTTTCAAATCGAAGTCGTCATCTATTTTTATCGTCGCCAAGAATATCTTCTCCCTTCAAAAAAAGTAATTTACATTAAACGGCGATATTTTTCAATGTTTTTTTAACAATTTTTTCCGGCACTTCTCCGGTAACTTCGACTTCACCGAAATTTTTCATCAGCACCCAATTTATTTTTCCGCCGACGGTTTTTTTGTCCCGGAAAAGCGGGAGATACATTTTTTCCGGGTCGCAACCTTCGCAGAAAGTTTTCATTCCCAATTTTTGAATCAAATTTTTCAGCCGCTCAACGTCGGAGGTTTTTGTTTTGCCGAGCTCCTCACCGATTAAAGCCGCGCCGATCATTCCGATTGAAACCGCTTCGCCGTGACGATATTTTTGGTAATTCGTTTCGCTTTCGATGACGTGCGCGATCGTGTGACCGAAATTTAAAATTCGCCGCAAACCGTTTTCCTTCTCGTCCCTGCTCACCGTGTCGGCTTTAATTTCGCAGGAACGCTTTATGATGTGCGTAAAAATTTTTTCGTCGCCGGCAAGAATTTTTTCCGTGTTCTCCTCCAGGTACGAAAAAAAATCCGGGTCGGCAATTACTCCGTACTTCACGACTTCGCCCAAACCGGATTTTATTTCGCGCTCCGGAAGTGTTTTCAAAGTTTCCGTGTCGATGAAAACGGCACGCGGTTGATAAAATGCGCCGATTAAATTTTTGCCCAGCTCATGATTGACGGCGGTTTTCCCTCCGACGCTCGAATCGACTTGCGCCAATAAAGTCGTCGGGACTTGAATCAAATTCACTCCGCGCAAAAAAGTTGCGGCAACGAATCCGGCAAGATCGCCGATAACGCCGCCGCCCAATGCAAGGATTAAAGATTTTCTGTCCAACCCGAAATTTATCGCACGGGTATATAATTTTTCCGCCTCATGCAAATTTTTTGAAGTTTCGCCGTCCGGAACTTTCGCAACTTCAAAATTTATTCCGGCTTGGGAAAAATTTTTCGTCAACTCTCCGCCGAACTTCGCGAAAATATTTTCCTCCGTCACGATTAAAATTTTTTTCGTAAAATTTTTTGAGTCGGCGACAAAGTTCGCGACTTCGCCCAAAAGTTTTGCGCCGATAAAAATTTCGTAAGAGTTTTCGCCGAGATTTACCTGTACTTTCGTCATGAAAAAAATTCCTCCTACAATTTAAATTTTCCGCAAATGTCATTCATTATTTGGAGCGGCGACCAGTCCGTCGTGTCGATTGTGTAATCGGCTTGCACGCTCCTCCAAAAGTTTTTTAATCGTCGTCAATCTTTCGTTGTCTCCGTCAAGCAGCGGACGTTCGCCGCGTGTTTCGGTGCGTCGAAAAATTTCTTCCGGCTCCGTCGTCAGGCAAACGATGACGCCGGAACTTTTCAGCAGTCGAATATTTTCCGGATCTTTCACAGTGCCGCCGCCCGTCGCGATAACCAAATTTTTCCGCGTGACAATTTCTTGAATGGTCTTTCGCTCCAACTCACGAAAATATTTTTCTCCGTGTTTCGCGAAAATTTCCGGTATCGTCATTCCGGTATCCTGTTCGATTTTTTGATCCGTGTCGATAAATTTTCGTCCGAGCCTTTCTGCAAGCAACTTGCCCAAGCTTGTTTTGCCGGTAGCCATGAATCCGGTTAAAATCAAATTGTTTTTCATTTCGTCACCACCAAAAATTTTTTTGAATCACACTTCCGAATCCGGGAAAAGATTTCGCAAAAGTGCCGCGAGTTGCGGATTGAATTGCAATTCTTCCCGAATTTTATTGTACGCTCTCATCACGGTTGCATGATCGCGCTTGCCGAAAAATTTTGCGATAACCGACCACGAAGTCCCGGTGAGCGAGCGGCAAAGGAACATCGCAATTTGTCGCGGGCGGACAATTCCCTGAGCGCGATTGTTATTCATCAGCATTTCCGGTTCAATCGCGAAGTGGTCTGCAATTTTCGTTACAATTTCCTTCAGCGAAATATCGGATTTCAATTTGACTTTTTCGCCGACGTAAACGCCGGAATTTAAAGCAATTCTGTCGTCCGTTTCCAAGTCGGCGAAGGCACTTTCAAAAGATTTGTTCGTCAATGAAACGCGGGCGACAATTCGATTGAAAGCCCCTTCGAGGTCGCGGACGTTTGAATCAAATTTTTCGGCGATCGCGTTCAAAACTTTCGGCGGCACCAAAATTCTTTCAATCATCGCTTTTTTTTGGAGAATTGCAATTCGCGTTTCCAAATCCGGTTTCTGCACGTCGGTACAAAGTCCCCAAGCGAAACGGGAACGGAGCCTTTCCTCAATGCCGATAATTTCTTGCGGCGGTCTGTCGCCGGAAATTACGATTTGCTTGTCGAGGTTGTGCAATTCGTTGAACGTGTGAAAAAATTCTTCCTGCGTCGAATCTTTGCCGGACAGAAATTGAACGTCGTCGATTAAAAGGACATCGACTTTGCGATATTTGCTTTTGAACGACCCGATTTTATGTTCGCGAATTGCGGCGATTAACTCATTCGTAAATTGTTCGGTGGAAGCGTAGAGAATTTTTTTCGCCGGCATGGTTTGAAAAATCCGGTTGCCTATCGCCTGCATTAAATGAGTTTTGCCCAGACCGACACCGCCGTAAATGAAAAAGGGATTGTAAGTTTTTCCCGGCGCGTTGCAGACGGCGACGGCGGCGGCGTGTGCAAATTCGTTCGACTTGCCGATAACGAAAGTGTCGAAAGTGTATTTCGGATTCGGCGTGAAAGTTTGATTGTCCGACGGTTTAATTTCTTCGTCGGAATTTTTTTGTTCGGGAAAATTTTGTTCGCCGTTTATGGAAAGCGTGGTTTGAATCCCGTCGTCCGGCTTGACTTTAATTTTTTTTCCGGCAATTTTCAAAACGATGCTGAGATGTTCGCCGGACAATTCAAACGCCGCCTCTTCCATGCGCGACAAATAACGCTCCTCAACCCATTGACGATGTAAAGCATCTTTCGTCGAGAGCGTCAAAACATTTTTTTCAAGTGAAATCGGTTTTAACGGCGCGATCCATTTTTCGCAAGCAATTTCGGAAAGATAATCCCGCGACTTGACCAGCAATTCCTGCCAGAAATTTTTTAACTGATAAGGTTGCATTTTTTTAACCTAAATTAAAATTACCCTCCGCACGGGAGGGATTTTTATTTTCTGTGTCACTCCGAAAATATTATCGCAAGGGAAAATTTTTTCGTCAATAAATATTTTTTCCGCTGAAAATTTCAATCATTTCCCGGCGAAGGTTGGAACTTATTTCCAATCTTGTTTTCGGGGGAATTTCGTAAATGTCGGTGTTGAAAAGATAATTTTGCAAATCCGGTTCTTTAATCAACATTCGGGTGTGAAAAAGATTTGCCTGGTACATATTTATATCAACCGCATCGTAAGCGTCGAGCGTGTCCCGGTTGATGTATTCCTGAATCGAAGTCATGTTCGTATCAATGAAAAGTTTTTTTCCGGAAAGGTCGCGAGTGAAACCGCGAACGCGATAATCCATCGTGATGATGTCCGAATCGAACCGCCCGATTAAATAATCCAAAGTTTGCAACGGAGTAATTTCTCCGCAAGTCGAAACGTCTATGTCAACCCGGAAAGTCGCGATACTTGTTTCCGGATGAAATTCCGGGTAAGTGTGAACCGTGACATGGCTTTTGTCGAGATGAGCAAGAAAAGTTTCCGGCTTTATCACGGAAGCTTCTCCGCGCGGAAGTTTTTGCCCGGCGGAAATTGCCGCCTCCTCCGCGATTAAAATTGTTACGCTTGCTCCCTGCGGGTCGTAATCTTGGCTTGAGATGTTCAAAACGCGCGCGCCGATCATTTCGGTGACCTTTGTCAAAATTTTTGTAAGTCGCTCCGAATTGTATTGTTCGTCGATGTAGTCGATGTAATCTTTTTGTTCGCGTTGCGTTTTCGCGTAACAAATATCGTAAATGTTGAAGCTCAACGATTTTGTCAAATTATTGAAACCGTAAAGTTTCAGCTGCTCTCTCAACTTATCATTCCCCCCATAAAAAAAAATTCGGCGTTGCCGAGATTTTTTGTTTGTGATGGTGTGGTGGAGACGAGGGGGATCGAACCCCTGACCTCTTGAATGCCATTCAAGCGCTCTCCCGGCTGAGCTACGCCCCCGCGAAGGGTATATTAAATTATTTGCCGCGCATTGTCAAGGAAAAAGTGTTATGTTATTATTTCCGGCGAAGGTAATCGTAAAAAATTTTTTTGCGGAGGGAATTTAATTTTGAGTAAGGACAAAAAAAATTATGAACTTGAAATTGTAGAGAAAACCACAATCGCCGACGTTTACCGGGCGGACAAACAACTTTCCGGCGTCGTGAAGAAAACCCGGTTGATACCGAGCGATTTTTTTTCCGAAATAAGCGGCAACGAAGTTTTTTTGAAACCGGAAAATATGCAACACACCGGAGCCTTCAAACTTCGCGGAGCTTACAATAAAATCAGTCAACTTACCGACGAAGAAAAAGCAAAAGGAGTTATCACCGCGTCCGCCGGAAATCACGCGCAAGGTGTCGCATTCGCCGCGCAGAAACTCGGAGTAAAAGCCGTCATTTGTATGCCGGCAACCACGCCGATTTTGAAAGTTGAGGCTACAAAAAATTTGGGCGCGGAAGTCGTCTTGCACGGCGACGGATTCGATGACGCTTTCGCGCACAGTTTGCGTTTGCAAAAAAAATTCGGTTACGTTTACATTCACCCGTTCAACGACCGGGAAGTTTTGCTCGGGCAGGGGACGACCGCTCTGGAAATTATAAACGACTTGAAAGATGTCGATGCAATTTTGGTTCCGATAGGCGGCGGCGGTTTTGCGTCCGGTGTCGCGCTTGCAACAAAGGTTGTCAGTCCTCACGTCAAAGTTATCGGCGTTGAGCCGGAAAATGCCGCTTGCATGAAAGCCGCGCTCGATGCCGGAAAAATCGTTACGCTGGAAAGTTCCGACACGGTTGCGGACGGTTGCGCGGTTAAAACGGCGGGCAGTTTGACTTTCGAGTTTTGCAAAAAATATTTGGACGAAATTATCACGGTAAACGAAATGGAAATTATGTCCGCGCTCCTCTCGCTGATTGAGAAACACAAACTGATTGCGGAGGGTGCCGGCGTTTTGTCACTTGCCGCGCTGAGTAAATTAAATTTCAAAGGCAAAAAAGTTGTCGCCATAGTCAGCGGAGGGAATATCGACATTTCGACTTTATCCGCGCTGATTGACAAAGCTTTAATCGCACGCGGCAGAATTTTTTATTTCGCCGTCAAGCTTGCCGACAAACCCGGCGAACTTTTGAACGTGGCAAAAATTTTGTCGGAGGAAAATGCAAACGTCGTCCGGCTCGACCATAACCAGGCGCAAGTCATTGACAGTTTCAAAAAAGTTGTGCTCGGCGTAACTGTCGAAACTCACAACCATGAACACATCGAAAGAATTATTCAAGCGTTGAACAAAAAAGGTTACGAGATTGAAAAAATTGATTTGCTGAGATAAATTCGGAGGGAAGAAAATGACTTACGAAATTTTGTATCCGGAGGCTTTCCCGATTGTCAAATTTCAACTTGAACGCGGCGAAAAAATTAAAGCGGAGTCCGACGCAATGATTGCAATGTCGCCGACGATTGAAGTTGAAGGAAAGATGGAAGGCGGAATTTTGGGAGGACTTGCGCGAAAATTTTTGTCCGGCGAAAGTATGTTTTTCCAAGAGCTTGCCGCAAATCGCGGAGCCGGCGAAGTCATAATCGGGCACGCGCAACCGGGAGGAATTTTGGATTTGGAATTGGACGGCTCATACGGTTTGACGGTTCAGAAAAACGGATTTCTTGCCGGGACTCAAGGCTTGCAAGTCGATACGAAATTGCAAAATTTGTCGCGGGGACTTTTCAGCGGCGAAGGTTTTTTCGTGCTGAACGTCAGAGGGCGCGGAACGGTTTTTGTTTCGAGTTACGGAGTGATTCACCCGATAAATTTGGAAGCCGGCGAAGAAGTCATCATAGACAACGGACACCTTGTCGCGTGGCCGGATTACATGGATTATAAAATCGAAAAGGCATCGAGCGGTTGGATTTCCTCAATCACTTCCGGCGAAGGACTGGTCTGCAGATTTCGCGGACCGGGCATCGTTTTGATTCAGACGCGAAACCCGGACGCTTTCCAAAGTTGGATTCGCTCCATGATTCCGGCTCGTTCATCGGATTAAAAATTTTCTCGCCGGTTGACGAAATAATTTTAATCATGCTTACGGTTGACGAATTAAAATTTGAAGTCTAATATAAACGGCATACGGAGAAATTATTTTTAAAATTATTCGGGAAGGGAGAAAATTTTTTGTGAGACAAAACAGTTTGGCAAAACTTATCGCCTGTCTGGCGGTAATAGTTGCTTTATTTGTAATTTTTATTCGACCTTTGGCTCACTCCATTCGTCAGGGTCTTGACTTGCAGGGCGGCACTCACGTCGTTTTGGAAGCGGAGGACACCGACATTGCGAAAGTTGACGAGGACGCAATGCAAAGAGTCATCAGCATTATGGAGCGTCGCGTCAACGAATTGGGTTTGACCGAACCGATTATTCAGCGCGAAGGCGAACGCCGGGTTATAATCGAATTGCCGGGAATAAAAGATCCGGACAAGGCGATTGAAACAATCGGAAAAACCGCAATGCTTGAGTTCAAAGACGAGGAAGGAAATGTTATTCTGACCGGTACGGACTTGAAGGACGCACAGGCGGCAATGAATCAGCAAAACAATCGTGCCGTCGTGACTTTCGAGTTGAGCGACGAAGGCGCGAAAAAATTCGCCGACGCGACTTTAAAAAATGTCGGGCGGACGATTGCAATTTTGTTGGACGGAGAAATGCTGACAAACCCGGTCGTCAACGAACCGATTTTGGGCGGCAAGGGCGAAATTTCCGGACAAAGAGATTTGGAAGAGTCGCAGAATTTGGCAATTCTTTTGCGGAGCGGCGCACTTCCGGTTAAAGTCAACATCATCGAAGTTCGCACTGTCGGACCTTCGCTCGGTCAGGACTCGAAAGACAAATCGGAATTTGCTTTCGTCATCGGTATCGCGGCGGTTTTGATTTTCATGATTCTTTTTTACCGGCTCTGCGGATTCGTCGCGGACATCAGTTTGATGGCTTACACTTTAATGTTGCTCGCCGTTTTGAAGTCACTTGATGCGACTTTGACTTTGCCCGGCGTTGCCGGAATAATTTTGTCAATCGGTATGGCGGTTGACGCAAATGTTTTGATTTTTGAACACTTCAAAGAAGAATTTCGTTTGGGCAAAACAATTCGCATGGCAATGGACGCAGGATTTAAACGCGCCTTCACCACGATTTTGGATTCCAACATCACGACGATGATTGCGGCGGCGGTTCTGTTTTTCTTCGGCACGGGAAATATTCGCGGCTTTGCAATTACTCTCGGTCTCGGCGTTCTGCTCAGTATGTTCACCGCGATAACTTTGACGCAATTCATGTTGAAACTTTTGGTCAATGCAAAAATCGTGGAAAGTCCTTCGGTTTACGGAGCAAACGGTTTCGTTTTGTTCGATCCGAAGGTTGAAAAGGCGGTGAAGTGAAATGCCTTCATTTGACATTGCGGGACGCGCAAAAATTTGGTTTACGATCTCTTTAATCGTGATAATCGCCGGCTTGGGTTTGATGGCGACGCGGGGATTAAATTTCGGAATAGACTTCACCGGCGGCACGATAATTGATTTGAAATTTGAACAGCCGACGGAAATTTCAAAAGTCCGTGACGCGCTGAAACCGTTCGGGCTGGACAACAGCACGATTCAACTTTCCGGCGACGCATCGGACGTTTCGTCCTCAACCGACGTGATGATTCGTACAATCGACATGGAGGAAACGCAACGCAAAGAAGTCATGGCGGCGATCCGTTCGGAAGTCGGAAATTATGAAGTCATGCGCGAAGAAAAAGTCGGAGCGACAATCGGAAAAGAATTGATTTTGAATGCCGTAATGGCACTTGCAATTTCTTGGGTACTGATAATCTTGTACATCACTTACCGATTCAGCGAATGGCATTTCGGATTTGCGGCGGTCGTCGCACTTATTCACGACGTTCTGATTGTGCTGACATTTTTTTCATTGACGCAAAGACAAATTGATTCTTCCTTCGTCGCGGCACTTTTGACGGTCGTCGGTTATTCGATTAACGACACGATTGTTATTTTCGACAGGATACGCGAAAATTTGAAACTTCATTTTCGGCGCGGAGGAAATCTTTTCAAACTGCTTAACCTTTCCGTTTATCAAACTTTGACGCGCTCGTTGTACACGGTCTTTACCTGTTTGTTCACGACGCTTGCGCTTTTCTTCTTCGGCGGCGAAACGACGAAAGATTTTGCTTTCGCTCTGATTGTCGGTTTCTCTGCCGGCTGTTACTCGTCAATTTTTATTGCCGGTCCGCTCTGGCTGACTTTCCGAAACATGGCGGAGAAAAAACGTAAAAGAAAACCGGCGAAGGTCGAAGAATAAAAAAATTTTTATGACGTTGAAAAAGGCGGCACGGAAAAAATTTCGTGTCGCCGATTTTTTTTCGCCCGGTGAAAAATTTTTTTACGGCGATTTTGAAAAATATCCGCAAGTTTGACAAAAAAATTTTTTTCCTTATACTTGTCACCGGTGATAGAAATTCTATGGAAATTACGAAAATATTTCCCGGAAGTTTGGCTGAAGAACTCGATTTGCAAATCGGCGATAAAATTCTTGAAGTCAACGGAAAAAAATTGTCGGACATAATAGATTTGAGTTTTCAATTCGCCGACGAAGAAATTGAAATTTTAATCGAACACCCGGACGGCGAACGCGAAATAATCGAGTTTGAAAAAGATGTCGATGAGGAACTCGGCGCGGAATTTTCTTCGGCGGTATTCGACGGCGTGCGGCGTTGTAAAAATCATTGCGTTTTTTGTTTCGTCGATATGATCGCTCCGAAAATGCGGAAAACTCTTTCCGTCAAAGATGACGATTACCGGCTGTCTTTCCTGTACGGAAATTTTATCACGCTGACGAATTTGACGGACGCGGACTTCAAGCGGATAAAAAATTTTCACCTGTCCCCGCTGTACGTTTCAATTCAAGCGATGAATCCGGAAGTCAGGCAAAAATTGTTGAGGACTCCGGCGGCGGCGAACATTCAAAAAGATTTGGACAAACTCGAATCTGCCGGCGCGGAATATCACACGCAAGTCGTTTTGTGTCCGGGTCTGAACGACGGCGCAGAATTGGACTTTACAATCTCCGAAATTTTAAAACGTCGTCCGCACGCGCTGAGTTTGGCGATTGTCCCGGTCGGCTTGACGAAACACAGACGCGACAAATTTCCGCTGACTCAATTCGACAGATCCGGCGCGAAAAAAGTTATCCGGCAGGTTGAAAAGTTTCAAAAAAAAATTCGCGAAGAATCCGGAAAAACTTTTGTGTATCTCGGCGACGAATTTTATTTTCTCGCCGATGAAGAAATTCCTCCGGAAGAATTTTACGACGGCTTTCCGCAGATTGAAAACGGTATCGGCATGACGCGAAATTTTATCGAAGAATTTCGGCGGGAGGAAAAAAATTTTGCCGGCGAAAATTCCGAAATGAAAATTGACGTTGTCGCCGGCTAAAAAATTTGGCGCGTGAAGAGTCGGAAAAAAATCCGGGACTCGACATCAGAATTTTGCCGGTCGTCAACAATTTTTTCGGCAGTACCGTGAACGTGTCCGGACTTTTGACCGGCGGCGACATAATAGACGCGCTTAAAAAAAATAATCGGGAGCGCGACAAAATTTTAATTCCCGGCAGTGCCCTTCGTTCCGGCGAAGAAACTTTTCTGGACGACGTGACGGTTGACGACATGAGAAAAATTTTTTCCGCACGGATTGAACCGATTCATACCGGCGGCGAATTTTTCGGAGCGTTAAACTTTTTTTGAAAGGAAATTTTTATGAGCAAACCCATTGTTGCCATAGTCGGGCGACCGAACGTCGGAAAATCGACGCTGTTCAATCAAATCGGCAAGCGTCGCGTTTCGATTGTGGACGATATGCCCGGCGTGACGCGTGACAGAATTTATATGGACGCGGTCTGGCTGAATCACGAATTTACTTTGATTGATACCGGCGGCATTGAAATTTTGTCGAACGATAAAATTTTAACCGACATCAGATCGCAGGCGAAAATTGCGATTGACGAAGCGGACGTGATAATTTTTGTCGTTGACGGCAGAACCGGATTGACTTCCGCAGATGAGGACGTTGCAAAAATTTTGCGCGGCACGAAAAAACCGGTTATAATTGCCGTGAATAAAATCGACAGTATCCAACTCGACGTGAACACTTACGAATTTTATAATCTCGGTCTCGGAAATCCGACGGGCATTTCGGCAAGCAACGCGCTTAATCTCGGCGACTTGCTGGACGAAGTCGTGAAAAATTTTCCGCAAACCGAAAATGAAGTTCGCGACGACGACGAAATAAGAATTGCGGTTATCGGTCGTCCGAACGTCGGAAAATCTTCTCTGGTCAACGCTCTTCTCGGTGAGGAGCGCGTAATAGTCAGCGACATTCCCGGCACGACACGCGACGCAATCGACACGCATTTTTTCAAAGACGGAACGAAATTTACTTTGATTGACACCGCCGGCATGAGAAGAAAATCAAAAATTGACGAGCCGGTCGAACGCTACAGTATCGTTCGTTCGCTCCGTGCGATTGATCGCGCCGACGTGGTTTTAATGTTGATTGAGGCACCCGCCGGAATTACGGAGCAGGATAAAAAAATTGCCGGCTACGCGCACGACTCCGGAAAAGGTTGCGTAATCGTCGTGAACAAGTGGGACATTTTCCCGGACAAACATGACCGCTCGACGAACAGATTCACCGACAGGTTGAGAGATGAAATAGGATTTTTGCAATACGCTCCGGTTTTGTATGCAAGTGCTTTAACCGGTCAGAGAGTAAACCGGGTGACGGAGCTTGTAAAATTCGTCGCGGAGCAGCAGTCCATGAGGATACAGACAAGCGTTTTGAACGAATTGATTCGGGATGCCGTCGCCGTAAATCCTCCGCCGACGAAAAAAGGCAAGCAGTTAAAAATTTTTTTCATGACACAGGCAGACATTCGTCCGCCGCGTTTCGTTATCTTCGCAAACAATCCGGAACTTTTGCATTTCTCGTATCTGCGATTCATCGAAAACAGACTGAGAGAAAGTTACGGGTTTGAGGGAACTCCTTTAAAATTCGTCGTCAGAAAAAGGAATGAGGAGGATGAGTGAATGAGTGCATTCGTTCTGATTTTCAGTTACCTGATCGGCTCCGTCCCGAACGGATTGATTTTCGGCAGAATGATTTGGAAAAAAGATTTGCGGAAATTCGGGAGCAGGAACATCGGCGCAACAAATGCATGGAGGACGATCGGAAAGTCGGCGGGAATTTTAATTTTCGCGCTGGACTTTTTGAAAGGTGCGTTAAGTGTTTTGATTGCATCGGATTTTGTCGGAACTCCGGCGATTATGGTTCTTGCCGGAATTTTGGCTTTAGTCGGTCATTCGTTCAGCATATTTTTGGAATTTAAAGGCGGCAAAGGTGTCGCGACCGGTTTGGGCGTAATTTCAGTTTTGATGCCGGAAGTCACGGTTATTGTCTTTTTGGTTTGGCTCGCGATAGTTTTGGTTACGCGGTACGTTTCACTCG
>CAJOFG010000013.1 GCA_905233965.1 uncultured Selenomonadaceae bacterium | reverse complement strand
ATTTCTTGAAATATGTACGATATTCCTGCGAAATTTTTCCTCGTCGGACGAAAAAATTCCACGTCACGTCGCACATTCTTACTTTACCAACACGCCCTACGAAAAAAATTTGACAACGAAATTTTATTCGAGAGTCAGAACCAAATCGTTGCCGGCAATTTCAATTCGGGAGCCGGCCGGCAGTTTTATATTGTCACCGAAAATTTTTTCGGCAGTCAAAACTTTTACCGGAATATTTTTTTCCGCACCGATAATTTCAATCGTCGCGTTCGTCAAATTTGCCGTGCCGTTGACGATAATTTTTTTGCCGCTTTGAACTTGCAAAGTCCCGTCGGAAATCAAATCGCCGTTTATCGTCAAGTCCTCACTTTCCGCAAAAATCGTGCCGTGATTGAAAAATTTTCCGGTGTCCTCGTCGGTAAATCCTTCGGCAATTTTTTCCGTCATGTTGTTGACGGTAAATTTTCCGTCGGTAACTTTCGCACCGTTTGCAACTTTTACGCCGACAACATTTATTTCACTGCCGGTCAGATTTAAATTGCCGCCGTTCACGTTCAACTTCATATTGTCATCGCCGAAAATTTCTTTTGAAAATTTCATGTCGGCGTTGAAATTTAAATTCGTCACCAAGTCCGGAATGTATGCGTGGTACAAATAATTTTTGCCGTCGTACTGAATGACGAGCGGTTCGGCAACGGCGTTATTTTGTTTTTTCTTTTTGTTGCCTTTGGAATCGTAAACCGGGTTGCCGTCCTTGTCGAGAACTTCTTCGCGGTAAGTAAGTTTCGTTTCCTTGTCAAAAATTCCGTAAGCTTCGGCATTAAATTTTTTCCAAGCCGATGCAATATGTCCGTCAATCTCCGCGCCCGGATTTATGTTTATGTTCCGGACGAAAGATTCTTCGGCGATATAAATTGCGCGTCCTTCGTTGTTCGCGTCGGCTGAAAGTTTTCCGGTTATGTTCACGTTGTCAACCATCGCGCCATTCAAATCGCCGCCGTTCAAGTCCGTGAAACTGAAATCTTCATCGCCGGTAATAATTTCGTTCAAACCGATATTTCTGACAATCGCCGGTTGCCCGTCGGAAAGTTGGCGGACGTAACGAATGAACGAGCCGCGATATTCGGTATTCGCTCCCATCGAATTTGCGCCGAACTCAAAGTGGAGAGCGTCGCCGTGAGAACCGTCGGCAGTCACAACGCCGTCAACATTTATTTCGTGATTTTTCCCGTAGGCAACCAAAATTCCCATGCCGTATTCACCGTCGGCGTGAATTTCAAAATCTTTGTCCAGAGTAATTTTATCTCTCAAGCCGTCAATGCGTATTCCGACTCCGGCGTAACCCTTCGTCAAAATGTTTGCGCGCTGAACTACAGTGTTGTTCGAGCCGTAAACGTGCAAGCCTACACCCAACGTCGAATAATTGTAGCCGTCGATATATTGTCCGTCCTGCCGTGCGGTAAAATTTTGTCGGTTCACAAAATTTACGTTGTCCCGGTAAATTGACTTGCCGTAAAAATTTTTTCGGTCGATTTTATATCCGATGTCTTGCATAATCGCAAGCTCCGCTTCCATAAAACTGTTGTACGAACGATAATTGTGATGGCTCATCATCGAACGCGCCAGATCGGAGTGAGAAAATTCCGGCTGCCAATTCTCCCAAAGATTTATCGGAACGCCGGAAATTTGTTGCCCGTCGCCGCGTGTGAAAGTTTTTCCGTCCAGCGCGTCGGTAACATTTTCGCCTTCAAAGTAGAGATAAACTTTTCCGTTGCGCTTGACTTCATAATCCTGCTTTGAATCTTCGACGACAAAAACTTTTTCCGGGCGCAAAGTTTCTCCGCCGGAATTTTCGATGTAAACTTTTCGGAAGTTTTCCGACTCAAAAAGACTTTGCGGCAAAATCCACATACCGCCGGCAGATTTTTTCCCGAATTGATCGCGCAAATGAGCGGTGAAAGAATCCGGATTGTCCGCGTCGTCGGTGAAAACCAAAAGCTTGTGTTCGACTCCGTCATCGTCAAAAATTGTCAAGCCGAGCGGATTTTCATCCCTGCCGGTCAAAAATCCCAAGCTGTGTCCGATTTCGTGAAACATTATCGGAGTAATTTCAATATTCCTCATCGACTGTGCGACCGGGTGAACGTAATAGGAATTGTTTACCCAGCCGAATTTTCCGTCGCCTTCGTTTATTCCGAGGTCTTCGCCGATTCTGATAAACCCGAATGCAACTTCGCCCTTGTTGAGTCCGTCAAGTTGCGCGTCATTCGTCAAATCGGACACGGTTTTCAAATTTCTGCCGTTTTGCAACATTTCGCGGAACAAATTCGGATTGCGGACATCGTTTCCGTCAATGAGCGACACGGAACTTGCATCGGCATTTTCTTTGTCGTAAGTGCCGACAAAATATTGAACGGGGTGAGAAATATTTATGCCGGGCGACAAAATTTCAGCCCAAAGTTTGAAAGCGTTATTCAAGCCGAGTTTAATATCTTTTTGCAAATCATAATTCAGAGCGCGAAAACCTTCGTCGCCGGCAAGGAAAAAATTTTCGAGATTGTCTGTCCTGTCCGACACGCCGTAATATTGTACGTCGAAAATTTTTTTGCCGTCGTTGCCGTCGATAATAAAATTTTCCATGGCGTCGGCGCGGAAACCGAACAGAGAAAATCCCAGAGCCAGCGCGGACAAGATCAAAGATTTTTTCTTCATTAAAAAATTCCTCCCCCGAAAAAATTTTTTCTCCCGGATTTTTTTCAATGCGAAGTAATATTTTCCTGCAGAAAAATTGTCAAAAAATTTTATTCCGTTGTGATTGAATTTATGGCGATTTTGGAAAAACAAACGCACGCCGATATTTTTCCGGGAAAATTTTTTCAATGCACATTTTCGCCGAAACCGGTATAATATTCCAAAAACTTTTTCGGGAGTGTGATTTTTCATGGCAAAGTCAGACAATTCCGTACGCGGCAACCGGTCGGAGCAAAGAGTTTTTTTCGATTCGATCAGACGAATGGAATGTCCCGGCGTTTTGCTGAAAAAAATCGAACCGAAAAATTATCAGGTCGTGTTCACTTCAAAAGCATTCGCCGCGCTGATTGAATGTCCGGAAAAAGAAATTTTACGTTTCATGTCCGGCAACGGGTTCATGTTTACGATTTACCCGGCAGATCGTCCCGCCGTCGAAGAAATGTTACAAAGACGACGGGCGGAGGACGGCGCACGATGTTTGACAATAAGACACACGACTTATCGCGGAAAACATATTTGGACGCAAGTCTGGTACACTTTTTTTGACGAGCCGGACGGCGAATATGTTTATTGCAATTACACCAACGTTACCGACTCAAAAATTTACGCCGAACGACTTCACGCAACCTATATGTCAATCGGACACAGTTTTTATCGGAATGACGAAAAAACTTTGGGAATGTTCCGGATAAATTTGACGAAAAACAAAATCGAATATCTCAGCGGAAAAGATTTGTATGAAACCGATTCGCTTGAACTTCCCTACCCGGAATTGATTGAACGCCGCGCAAAAAATTATCCCGTGTCGGAGGAGCAGGAAAAATTTTTGGAGATGTTCGACAGCGCAAATTTGATGATTAACTATCTTCGCGGCAGAACAAGTTTATCGATGTATGCTTTTTCCCGGCGAAAGAGCGGACGTTTCTGCTACGTCAAATTTTCCGTCGCGATAACCCGGCACCCCATGACCGGCAACGTGATAATTTTTATTTCGGAGCGTGAGGCGAACAAGGAAAAAGTTGAGGGCGCACTCCTCGACAAAATTCTTGCGCGGCAATTCGATATGGTCTCCTATCTTGCCGACGGAAAATACGGAGTCATTATCGGCGATGCAAATTCAATCAACAAGGGAAATATTTTTCCGACGACGCGCAACGGAATTTATAACGACTATTTGCAAAATCAGGTTTACCCGGTTTTGTTCGGTGACGATGACGCGGTTCAACAAATGAAGGACGCTTTGAAACCCGAAACGATAACCGAAAATATTCACCGCAAAGAGCCGTACATAGTCAACATAACTTGCAAAATCGGCGAGGAAATTTATTATAAGCGTTTCGACTTTTACACAATCGGTCACCGGGCAGATTTTTTCATTCTGCTGAAAAGTGACACGACGAAAATTCAAAGTCGGCAGATTGAGCAGAACAAACAATTAAAAGAAGCTTTGACGGAGGCCCGGCAGGCAAGCGTCGCGAAAACAGCTTTCCTTTCCCGCATGAGTCACGAAATCCGCACACCGATGAATGCGATTATCGGCTTGGACAACATCGCGCTGCACGAAAAAGATTTGACGGACACCATGAAAAATTATCTGGAAAAAATCGGAGACAGTGCCCGTTACCTTTTGACTTTGATTAACGATATTCTGGACATGACCCGGATTGAAAGCGGACGCATGACTTTGAAACATGAAGAATTTTCCTTCGACGAATTTTTGGAGCAGATAAAAACCGTTATCGAAAGTCAATGCCGGGAAAGAGAATTAACTTTCCGGTGCAACCAAAAAGGAAATATCGAAAGTTACTACATCGGCGACGATACGAAATTAAAACAGGTGCTGATAAATATTTTGGGCAATGCGGTTAAGTTCACGAATCCCGGCGGAAAAATTTTCTTCTCCGTCGAATGTAACGCCGGCTACGATGCCCATTCAAATTTCCGTTTCGTTATCAAAGATACCGGTATCGGAATGAGCAAAGAATATCTCGAAAAAATTTTTGAGCCGTTCAGTCAGGAAGATGCGACGACGACTTCCGGCTACGGCGGCTCCGGTCTGGGTCTTGCCATAACGAAAAATATTGTTGAAATGATGAACGGTTCGATTTACGTCAACTCCGAAAAAAATGTCGGCTCGACTTTCACGATTGACATACCGCTGAAAGTTTCCGAACGTGTGATGAAAAATGACACGGACTTTCGCGCCGAAGATTTTTCCGTCCTGATTATCGACGATGAAAAAGTTGACGGCGAAAATGCCCGGCGAACTCTTTCAAGCGTCGGAATTTCCGCAGACTTCGCGGAAACCGGGAAAGCGGCGATTGAGATGATTAAACTTCGTCACGCCCGGCGGCAGGAATACAATTTAATTTTGGTCGATTGGAAAATGCCGGACAAGGACGGAATCGAAGTTACCCGCGAAATGCGAAAAATTATCGGGAAAGATACGTCCGTCGTAATTTTGACGGCTTACGATTGGTTCGACGTGGAGAATGAGGCACGCGATGCCGGCGTTGACAGTTTCATGTCAAAACCTCTCAAAGCGTCCGACGTTATGTACGAATTTCGGCAGTCGCTGATGAGGAAACAAAATTTCGGGAAGAAGAAAGCCGAATTGACCGGGCGAAGAATTTTGGTTGCGGAAGATATGCCGGTGAACGTGGAAATAATGTTAATGCTCCTCGATATGCGCGGAATGAAAGCGGAACACGCGGAGAACGGAGAAATTGCCGTTCAAATGTTCAACGATTCGCCGGAAAATTATTACGACGCAATTTTAATGGACGTGAGAATGCCGGTTACCGACGGACTGCAGGCGACGAAAAAAATTCGCGCACTGCCCCGCCCGGACGCAAAAAAAATTCCGATCATCGCAATGACCGCGAACGCCTTCGATGAAGATGTTCAACGCTCGTTGCAAGCCGGAATGAATGCCCACCTCGCAAAACCGGTGGAGCCGGAGCATATGTATAAAACTCTTGAAGAATTGATAACGGACGATTGATTTAAGAATTTTTTCAGCAGTCAAGAACCGTCCATTCGTAACCGAAAGTAAAATAATTGCAAGCGGGTTGCTTGTCCCAATTCTCGTTTATTCGTGCGACGACCCGATTTACATCATGGTAAGCGTCGGTGTTCGTCAGGAGTACCAAAAATTGATTGTTGCCGTTCTGCGTAAGCGCATCGTCGCGACGCAAAGTCGTTCGCATTGTTTGCAAAAATTGTTCGCCCGCCTCCGGCAATTCCATACCGCCTTCTCTGTGACGTTTAATCGAAAAAGTCAAAAGGCAGGTCGTCTTGCTGTAAACTCCGCGCGTCCGTTTCAAAAATCTGTAAACCGTGCGGAAACTTTCAAACGGCATGACAAAAGCTCCGTCCTCCGGATTTCTTTCGCCGAGAATCATTTCAATCTGTGCGATGGTTGCGACTTCCTCCGAATTTTCTTCGTTCGTGTTGTCGTTGAAAATTCCGTAGCCGTGCTTGCCGTTTTGCTTGACGTTGTAAAGGGACTTGTCGGCTTTTTTGTAAAGTTCGGCGAAAACATTTCCGCCCATGGGAACGAACACGCAACCGATTGACGCGCCGAGAGGAATATTCATATCGTCGCCCATCAATTTTTTTGCCGACTCCACAATTCTTTCGTTAATGTAAGCGGCTTTGTGAGCGACGGCGGGTTCGTCGTGTACTCCGTGACAAAAGGCAATAAATTCGTCGCCGCCCATGCGTCCGAGCAAATCGGAGGGACGAACGACCGAGCGGAGAATATCGGCGAAACTTACCAAAATTTTATCGCCCATGGAATGACCGTGAATATCGTTGACGAGTTTGAAACTGTCCAAGTCAATCATCATCAACGCGCCGATTGAAGTTTTGCAAATTTTTTCCAATTCGTCCTCTGCCGACGCTTTATTCAAAAGTCCGGTAAGCGCGTCGGTGGACGCATTTTTTTTCAACCCTTTAATTTGTTCGACGGTCTGCAAAATGTTTGCGATTCGACGGTGCAAAACGTCCGGGCGAAAAGGTTTCCGGATAAAATCCATCGCGCCGTTGTCAAAACCTTTGCTTTCCGTTTCCTCATTGTGATCCGCAGTCATGAACATGAACGGAATTGTTTCGTGATACTCTTCCTGCAAAGCAAGTTGAAGTTCATAACCCGTCATGCCCGGCATTCTCAAATCGGAGAGAACCATGTCGGGCAATTCTTTTCTGTAAATTTCCATAGCTTCCAAGCCGGACGACGCGCAAAAAGTTTTGTATCTGTCCGACAACATATTTTCCGTCATCATGAGTGAGACCGGCATATCGTCAACAATCAAAATTTTTTTCATTATCCAAGACTCCTTTACCGGAAAATTTATCTCAAATAAATTTTGTCTATTATATCACTTCCGGAAACAGGCGAAAGTATTTTTTTCGGAAATATTTTTTTCCGGCGACTTCATTATATCATGTTTTAAATCGACGCGAAAAAAAAATTCCCGGAAGGGAATTGTTTCGAGCGCAAATTCTATCAGTTATAATATTTTGTGTCAATTCCTCTCCCGACTAAAGCCGGAAGATTCCTTGATACGATTTCATTGAACTTTTTCGCGCCGACGTTGCAATTTTCCTGCCAAAAAATTTTCCGTATTGTTGAGGTTGAAAAAAAGCCCCGACGCTTTGAAAAAAGTTTCGGGGTTTAATTTTTTTATCCGCTTACGGCTTTTGCCGCCGCAGTAATTCCTGCCTTCGCGTGCTCGAATGTCAAACCGCCCTGCAAAAAAACCGTGTACGGTTCACGGAGCGGAGCATCCGCGCTGAACTCTATCGACGCGCCCTGAACGAATGTCCCCGCCGCCATGATTATTTTGTCGTCATAGCCGGGCATTTCCCAACCTTCCGGCACGGCGAACGAATCAACCGGCGAATATTTTTGCACGGCTTGACAAAACGCGATAACTTTTTCCGGCGATTTCAATTCTATCGCCTGAATTATATCGCCGCGAATTTCGTCCGGCAAAGGAGCAGTTTTAAATCCGAGTCCGGAAAAAACTTTCGCCGCGAAAATTGCGCCCTTCAATGCTTGAGCGGTGACGTGCGGCGCGAGAAAAAATCCCTGGTACAAAAGTCGCGGCGTTCCCAAACTTGCGCCCATTTCTCCGCCGGCACCGGGTACGGTCAGCCGGTACGCGGCAAGTTCGACGAGATTTTTTTTCCCGGCAATGTAGCCGCCGGAAGGAACAAGACCGCCGCCCGGATTTTTTATCAGACTGCCGGCAATTATATCCGCGCCGACTTCCGGAGGTTCGCGCCGTTCGACAAATTCGCCGTAACAATTATCGACGAAGGTAATGCAATTCGGGTTGACGGATTTAACGACCGCGCAAATTTTTTCTATGTCGTCCGTCGTCAGCGGTTTCCGCAGAGAGTAGCCGCGAGATTTTTGGATAAGCGCGAGTTTCGTTTTCCGCGTCACGGAATTTTTTATTCCGGCAAAATCAATTTCGCCGTTCTTCATTTCGACTTCGCGATACGAAATTCCGAACTCCGCAAGCGATCCGGACGAATGGTTTTTGTGTCCGATAACCGTTTGCATCGTATCGTAAGGTTCGCCGGTCAAAGAAATCAATTCGTCACCCGGTCGCAAAATTCCGAAAAGCACCGTCGCCAAAGCATGAGTGCCGGAGACAAAATTTGTTCGGACGAGTGCCGCCTCCGTTTTAAAAACTTCCGCAAAAAGCTCGTCGGCTTTTTCACGCCCGATGTCGTCGTAAGCGTAGCCGGTCGAAGTTTTGAAATGTGCGTCGGATATTTTTAATTTTCTCATTGCGTCCAAAACTTTCAGCGTGTTGAACTCCGAAATTTCATCGACGCGGCGAAATTGTTCGTTCAATTCTTCGTTAATTTCAAAAAAATTATTTTCCATAAAAAAATTTTTATTCCTTGCCCGTGTCTATCATATTTTTTTGGTAATCGAAACATTCTTCCGCAATTTTGTTGTGCAAAATTATCAGGCAGATTAAATTCGGAATTGCCATCAATCCGTTCATCGTGTCGGAGAAATTCCAGACAACGTCCAAAGTTTGAGTCGCGCCGATAAAAGTGATGCAACTGAACGCGGCACGGTAAAAGTAAATAACTTTTCTGTCGCTGACGAGATATTCCAAAGATTTTTCGCCGTAATATTCCCAACCCAAAATCGTGGAGTAAGCGAAGAAGGCAAGCGCGATCGAAACGATATATTTTGCACCCGCGCCGTAAACCGTGCCGAAAGCCAAAATCGTGAGCGGCGCACCGGAAACGAGTTTACCCGTCGCCGGGTCAACCGTGCCCAAAACTCCGGAGCTTGCGATAACCAAGCCGGTGAGCATACAAATAATCATCGTGTCGAAGAAAGTACCGGTCATGTTGACGTAACCTTGACGCGAGGCATGGTCGGTCTTTGCCGCAGCCGCAGCTATCGGAGCGGAACCCAATCCGGCTTCGTTCGAGAAAACGCCGCGCGCAACACCCCAACGCATTGCAGTCAACATCGACGCGACGATTGAACCGCCCACGCCGCCGGCAACCGCTTCCGTCGAAAATGCCATTTCAAACATCAACGAAAGACCGGCAGGAATATTTTCAAAATTTTTAATGATGATTATGACGGTGAAGAGCAAATAGAAAAATGCCATGCTCGGAACGATAAAACTTGAAACTTTTCCGATTGATTGAACGCCGCGCATCAAAACGGCAAGAGAACAGACGACAAGAATAATTCCGGTGACGTAAGTCGGGAGACCGAAACTTGATTCAAACGCCGCGCCGATGGAATTTGCCTGCGTCATGTTTCCTATTCCGAACGACGCACACACCGCGAAGAACGCAAACAGAGCCGCCATAACTTTTCCGAGCGTGCCGCCTATTCCGTTTTTCATCGCGTACATCGGACCGCCGGACATTTCGCCGACGGAATTTGTTTCGCGATATTTTACCGCAAGAACGGATTCGGCATACTTGGTCGAAAGACCGAACGCCGCACTTATCCACATCCAAACTATCGCGCCGGGTCCGCCGAGAACCATCGCGGTTGCAACGCCGACAATGTTACCCGTGCCGACTGTTGCGGAAAGTGCCGTCATCAAAGATTGGAACGGTGACAAGTCGCCCTCATCTTTTTTCTTCGTGTACAAAATCATTTTTACCGCGTGCCAAAGATTTATCCAAGGCAAAAATTTTAAACGAATCGTCAAAAAAATGCCCGTGCCCACAAGAAGTGCCAGCATTATCGGACCCCAGACAAAATCGTTGACCGCAGTCAACATTTCTTCCAAACCCATTAAATCCCCCTCCAAAAAAATGAATAAAAAAAATCGCTATAGATTTACTCAACCTATGCGATAAAAATTATAATACAAATAAAAAAATATTGTCAATTTTTCCGGCACCTTGCGCCGTGTATACAATACGGGAAAATTTTTCACGGCGTACTTTCGTCCGAACCGGTAACGCCTCTGAAAAAATGTCCGCGAGTAAAATTTTCAATTTCCGCGCCGGTAATTTTGTAAGCGCGAATAATTTTTTCCGTTTCCTCAACCGTCAACGCCCGGCAGTCCGCGCGAATTTTTGCAACGCCGTCAAACTCATTCCGGTGTTCAATCATCGAGAGGGTTTTGGAATTTAAGATGTGCATTCGGCAAAATTGATCTGTCGCGACCGGGAAGAGAAGATTTTTTCTGTCGCGAAGATAAAACTTGTTTCGCCGACAAATTCCCGGACAATTTTTTTTGCCGACTTCGCCGAGAAAACTTCCCGGAATACAGTAGTCGGAAATCATCAATTCGGTTCGACCGTGTACGATACATTCGACGGGCAAAGGTGATTTTTCCGCCAATTTTTTTATTTCTGCAAGCGTCAATTCCGGCGAAAGCGTCACGCCGGCAACGCCGAGATTTTTTAAAAATTCGATTGTCTTTCCGTTGAAAACGATTAACGAAAAATCCGTGTCAATCGGCGCGTCGGAAAATTTTTTCGCCGCCCGGAAAGTTGCGAGGGAGTGAACGTAAACTGCGTCGAATTTCGCGGCGGACAAAATTTTTTCCAAAGCCGGAAATTCACTTTCCCGGACGATTCGCGGAGTTGCAAGGTAAAATTTTTTTCCGGCACGTCGAACGGATTCTGCGGCGCGGGAAATTTCTTCCGGCGTTATCGTGCGGTGATTGAAAGTTTCGCCGCCGTATAAAATCGCGTCCGCTCCGGCTGAAATTGCGGCGTGAATTTTTTCTTCGGTATCGACTTGCGCGACAAATTCCGTTCGCTCCGGGCGACAGGGTTCAAAATTTTTTTCCGATTCGGAAGTTGCGACCGGAATTTTTTTTGCCTCAAATTTTTCAAGGCGCAAATTCTCCAACTCCGTCGTCACGAGTCGCCGGACTTCGTTCAATTCGCTGACAGGCACCATTAAATTTTCTTCTATGTCCGCCGTCAAATTTTGCAAGCGGAAAATCGAATTGCCCAGCCG
>CAJOFG010000012.1:23417-29537 GCA_905233965.1 uncultured Selenomonadaceae bacterium | reverse complement strand
TAACGGCGGACAGCGGCATGAATTACAACAACAGCAGAATTGTTTGGAATACGACAGGCTCTGCCGGCAACGGCGGGCATTACACCATAAGCAACCCGACAAACGTCAACTTGAGTAGTTTCACATTTACAAGCAGTGACGGCACTGACGGTTCGACGAACAAAATCACTGTCTCCTACAGCGTTACCGGTGCGACAACAACTGATTCCGGTAATGTCGTTACGGTGGTTGACGGTACAACGACCTATGTCATTACGATAGTTCCGGGTACTGTCGGCACATCAACCAACATTCCGGTTACCATAACCGTCAATCCCGGTACGATTACCGACGGAGTATTCACCGATGAAGGATACAGGGTAAGCAACGACGTTATAGGTAATTTGCTTGGCAACAATGTTTTGAAAGTCGTACAGACAAATGACGGTACAGGTACGACGGTGACATTCGGCGATGCCGTAACGAGTTCATACGATGAAGGCACACGCACATACACGGTCGTTGTCAACGGCAATACTCCTTATACCTTCACGAGAAATACCAACGGTACTTACACATACAGTCCGGACGACGGTACGACAAACTATGTCATCACGATAAACACCGGCGATTTGTATACCGTGACAAGTCGAAGTGTTTCGGTAAACGTTGCCGACGGTACGATTAACACTTCCGGACATTTTTCCGTAAACACGAGCGGAGCCGGCTACACCGTCAATGACCCCGTTATAGCCGGTTTGATAGGGAATGTCCCGGTAACTCCGACTGCAAACAATACCAAGACGACAATTTCCTTGTCGCCGGAATATTTCCATCCGGTTGCCGGTACAGACAATGTTTACACTTATGACTACATTAACGGAAAAACAACCGTAAAATACACGGTAACGCTTATTCCCGGCAATATCGGCATTGAAACCGCTCCTTACTCTCCGTCAAATCCGACGCCGACCCAACCTCAAGAGCCTGAAGAAACCGAACCGACTACTCCCGATCCGCCGAGAGTTACTCCCACACCGGTAACGCCTGCAGTCGAGCCGGAGCCTGAACCGGTAACACCTGTAACTCCGGTTACACCGACACCGGTAACGCCCGTAGTTTACGAACCGGAACCGGAACCGGTGCAGGTAACTCCGACACTTCCGATTACTCCGGACGAAATAGTCACGCCGGAAAATCTTGACCCGGATTTGAAAAATTCCAATGTTCAAACTTTCAACTTCGAGAACGGCGATTACGTCGATTTGGATTTGAGCGACCACTTCCTGATTGACAGTTTCAATGCGGAAGAAAAAGTAAATACCCTTGACATAACTCCGGACGAATTTACATCGGCTGCCGACAGAAACCAAGTCGATAACCATATCGAATTGTCTTCGATAACCGACATGAACGGCAACGGCGAAGTCGGAGAAGTCGGCACTGGTAACGGCGGCGGGTTGATAAGTTTCCAAAGTCTTTCCGGCAACGATGAACAATCTTCCGGCGGCGGCCGGACCAGCGGACTTTCCGGAGCAACCGGCAATAACGGCGGCGGTGAATATTCCGGTGACGGAGAATCCGAAAATCAACCCTCTATTGGCAAGGACGAAAGTCAAGGCGTTGATCAATCCGGGGTAACCGGCAAAGCCGACGGTTCGGAAGAAACTTCCGGCACCGGCGACAAATCCGGCGGCGACAAGAAAACTTCCGACACGGACAAAAAATCAAATTCAGATGATGAAAGCAATTTCGAAGACTCCGACGACGACGATAAAGACAACGGCGAAGGAGAAAGCGAAGAATAAAAAAATTCCGGTCTGAAACTCAAACCGGAAAATAAAATTTAAAATATGTGCGGTATCCGAATCAGAAAAAGGGTACCGCATTATTTTTTATGTCTTGTTTCTTTTGGTCGAGAAGATAATCGCCGAGTTGGCGACTGTAGAGGTAAGACATATTGAAAAAAAATGCCGCTATTGCCGCCGGATTTTTTGCCTTTGAAAGTTCTTCGCGGAATACTTTGTCGAAATTTTCCACAGTCAAAAATTTGTTGCTCGGAATTATTTGTACGAAAGTGTCTTGAGCAATTATGTCGAGTACCGAATATTTCAAATCGGGTTTATTTCGGAAAATTTCTTTGCTTTCCAAAAATTTATCGCAGTCTTCAAATGCTCTGACAAGTGCCTTCATCCAAAGCCGTGCGTGTCCGAAAGCGTCCTGCTTGTTTTTCGTTATGGAATTTTCGCGGTGACGATAAACATTCATGACGTGCGGAATCCTGACATATCTTTCAGCCAGACAGACGCAATAAACCGTGAAAAGCATATCTTCATTATTGAAGGTATCGGCGAATTTTATTTCGTTCTTTTCGAGAAATTCTCTTTTAAAAAATTTTGTCCAGATATTCCAAATGTACCTGTAATCGTTCAAGTCGGCAACTCTTTTTTCGAGGTTGTAAGGTTCCAAAAAAGGTTCTTTGACAAATTTTCCGGATTGATAACTTTTCAAAGTCAAAACGGAACCTTTCAATTCTTCCGTTTCGGAAACAAAATATTTTTCGCAGTGCACGACATCGGCATCAAATTTTTCCGCAATCGTGTAAAAAGTTTCCAGACCGGTTTTTATAACCAAGTCGTCGCTGTCCGGCATGAAAATATATTTTCCTTTCGCAATTTCCATTCCGACGTTTCGCGGAATTGCGCAACCGCCGGAATTTTTTTCCGTCCGGGTAATTTTTAACCTGCCGTCAAAATTCGGCATATAACTTTTTACAACTTCAACGCTTTTATCCGTCGAACAGTCATCGACGACGATAATTTCAAAATCTTGAAAAGTTTGAATCTCAAGACTGTGCAAACATTCGCCGACGTATTTTTCCGTGTTGTACATCGGAATGACGATTGAAATTTTCGGCGCAAAATTTTTTTCCGAATCCATACGAACACCTCCCGGAAAATATTTTATTACTTCACCGGGAAAAAATCAAAAAATATTCCGGGAAGGATTAACGCCCGGAAATGCAGAATAATTTCGTTGACTCCAAATTAAAAGGGACTGATTTAAAATGCAAATGAGCGGAGCGCGGGCTATACTCGAATGTTTGCGCGAAAGGGAAGTCGAAATAATTTTCGGCTATCCCGGCGGAATGATTTTACCTTTGTACGACGCACTGGTTGAAGAAAAAAATATACAACAAATTTTGGTGACGCACGAACAGAACGCGGCACACGCGGCGGACGGTTACGCACGGGCAACCGGAAAAATCGGAGTGTGCATGGCGACTTCCGGACCGGGCGCGACAAATTTGGTAACCGGAATTGCGACGGCATTCATGGATTCGATTCCGATGGTCGCGATAACCGGACAAGTCGATACCAATTTGCTGGGGCGCGACGCTTTCCAAGAGATTGACATTTTGGACATAACGATGCCGGTGACGAAACACAATTTCAAAGTCAAAGAGCCGCGAAAACTTGTCGAAACGATTCGCCAGGCGTTTGAAATTGCCGGGAGCGGACGACGCGGACCGGTTCTCGTGGACGTGCCGCGCGATATTTTCTTCGCGGAGGTTGACTACGAGCCGCAAAAGCCGGTTGAAAAAATTCCGGGCAAACCCGATCCGGATTTTATAATTTGCGCGGCGGAGGCGACAGAAGAAATTTTGCAAGCGGAAAGACCGGCGGTAATTGTCGGGGGCGGCGCAATTTCTGCCGGCGCGTCGAAAGAGATTATCGACTTCATCGAAAAATACAAATTGCCGGTCGTCAACACGTTAATGGGTATCGGAGCTGTTCCGCGCAGTCACCCGCAACATTTGGGTTTCGCCGGACTTCACGGCACTAAGGCGGCGAATCACGCGGTCGCGGCGGCGGACTTGGTTATTGCCGTCGGAAGTCGTTTCGGCGACAGACAGACCGGAAATCTCAGCAAATACACTCACTCGAAAAAATTTATTCACATCGACATAGACCCGGCGGAGATTGACAAAAATATTGAGAATACTCTCGGACTTGCCGGCGACATGAAAGTTATTTTGAAACTTTTGATGCGCGGGCAGGGGACGGGCAACCCGGAAAAAATTCGCGAATGGTGGCGGCAAATCGAAAGTTGGCGCGAAGAGTACGACTATGATTATCAAGTCAACCGCTTAACCGTTCCTTGGGCGATGAATCAAATTGCGAAAAAAACCGGCGGCAAAAATTATGCATACGCGACCGACGTGGGGCAACATCAAATGTGGGCGGCACTCCATTTGAAAATCGAAGAGCCGCGCACCTGGTTGACTTCCGGCGGCTTGGGTACAATGGGGTTCGGTTTGCCGGCGGCAATGGGCGCGCAAATTGCTTACGGAAAAAAACGTCGGGTAATTTGCGTCAGCGGCGACGGCGGCATTAAAATGACGGGCAACGAATTTTACACAATAGCCCGGCTGAAACTTCCGGTCATTTCAATCATTGTCGATAACTCCTGCTTGGGAATGATTCGCCAGTTGCAAAAAGTCATGTACGACGAAAGATATATCGCCTGCGAATTTGAAACGGAGCCGGACTATGTGAAGTATGCGGAAACTTTCGGGATAAAAGCTGAAGCGGTTTCAACTCAGGAAGAATTTGCAAACGCGCTTGCAAAAGCGTTGGACGACGAAAATAATCCGCGTGTAATCGTTTTGAAAGTTTGGAGAAGTTTTGTCGAGCCGATGACGAAGGGCAACGCCCGGATTGATGAGTTTGTGGAGTTCAAATAATTCCGGCAAAAAAATTATGCAAAAAAAATTTCCCCGATTGGTCGTCGGGGATTTTATTTTTGTTTGAAAGGGGGTGTGTATTTTTTTGGAAGTATTTCAAATTATCTGCGCGGCGGCACCGGACGATGAGGAGGTTGATTGACACGCGGGGACTGCTCATATCCGGGCGGCGGCGGTGAAGTTCTGCGCGGTGATTGATAAATTCGGTTGCCGGAAGAATCTTCGTTTTCGTCGTAATCCGTCAGAAAAATTTTTCCGACTTTATAATCTCCCGATAGGTTTGCGTGAGTTGTCGAAGAAAACCCGGCAAGTAAACATAGAACCGCAACGCCCGGAATAAGCGAATTTTTGAATTTCATTTTTTTACATCTCCTCAAACTTTCATCTTGCCCGGATTTTACACTTGAAGTATTGGAAAATCTTTAGAAAAAAATTAAAACCGGATTAAAAAAATCGTCTTTGCGGCAATTCGAAAACAATAAAGCCCCCGAGTTTTTTTACACTCAAGGAGCTTTTTTGTTTGCAAAATTTTTTACCGACGGGTTATCGAACAATCAGGGTGTGTCGCCGAACGTGTCGAAGCCGTTTGTCTGTTTTGCAAAAGTATTTGTCGCCGCGTCGTAAGAGTAGGTCGAGCCGCCGGACATTACAAATTTTACTCCGTCGGTCTTGTCAACGCTCAAACTTCCGCCGGCAATGTTCATTTTGATTCCGACTCCGTCAACCGCGTTGAACTCCCCTATTTCAAATCCGCGCACGTTGTACAGGCGAATATAATCGCCGGACTTCGCGCCGGTTATTTTGTCATCGCCCTGATTCCTGCCGTAGTAAAAATAATTCGTGCCGGTGTCGCCGCCGATTAAAGTATCGTTCGCACTGCCGGAGCCGCCCCACAAAGTATTTGTGCCGGAGCCGCCGATTATCGTATTTTCCGCTCTGTCGCCCTGCAAAATATTCGTGCTTGAAGATCCGGACGCGTCGATAACTTCAATATCTTTGTAAGCGGATTTTCCGAGATTTACGGAAACTTTCCCGGAAGTTTCTTCGACCTTAACCGTGTCGGTTTTTTCGCCGCCGTAGTAGTAGGAAATTTTTTTGTCGTATGTGAAAGTGTTTGCCGAATCGGTATTTCCGATTTTGATATTCTTCACGTCGTAACCTTGTCGCGAATATTGAATTGCGGTGTCGATATCGTCGCTTGAAGTGTTCACGGTAAGTTTGCCGCCGTCACGAGTGCCGAAAACAATTTGCTCACCGTCGCGAGTAACCGAGTTCATGCCCGCGCCTTTGTAAAGGGTGACGACATCGGAAGTGGCAGAAGTCCCGCTCTTGAAATCTACGATTGTATCGTTTGCATTTCCGGACGCGTAGAAGAAAACATCTTTACCCGCTCC
>CAJOFG010000012.1:0-23342 GCA_905233965.1 uncultured Selenomonadaceae bacterium | reverse complement strand
GAAGTCATCGCCGCCGCATTCAAAGTCGTTACCGTGTCATTTTTGTAATCGTTGACGAGTCCGTTAAACGGATCGCGCCCGCCGAGAAAGATATTTGAATTTTGCGCACCGGTAACAACCATTGTCGTGCCGTTGACGGAAACATTTTCGCCGTATTGCGAAGTCGTTCCGGTTGTCGTGTCGGTCGTTCCGTCGGTTGTCGTGCCGGTTCCGGTGCTTGTGCCGTAACCGAATTTGTCACTCAAAAATCCCATGTAGTTTCCGTTGTAAGCCGGATAGTAGCGGGTGATGTAAGAAACAAATCTTGCCGCCTCAACATAACGATAGCGCGGAATTGATGTAACGGCATTGTAAATCAAATCAATACCGCTGAGGTTGGCATATCCGCGGGCGCGGAGCAAATTTCTTACCAAGTAACTCAAGGTCGACATAAAAATCTCTCCTTCACAAAATTCATTCTCTAAAATTGTGTGCAAATTTTAACACAGCTTTATCAAAAAATCTTTAGAAAAACATTAAAATTTTTTTCATTTGCCAGGACAAAAAAATTCCGGGTGACAAAATTTTTTTCGTCACTCGGAATTTAATTTTTATTCGGTTAAAAAATTTTTGTTCGTAAATTAACCTGCGGCTTCCTCTTTCGCTCTGTCAATCAAGAGGTTCAAAAGTTTTACGCCGGCTTCCGGAATGTTTGTACCCGGTGCGAAAATTGCAACCGCGCCGCTCTTGTAAAGGTGATCGTAATCTTGAACCGGAATTACGCCGCCGATCGCAACCATAATGTCTTCGCGACCGCGTTTTTTGAGTTCTTCGACGAGTTCCGGCAACAAGGTATTGTGACCTGCGGCAAGGCTGGAGAATCCGACCATGTGGACATCGTTGTCAACCGCATCTTGAGCAGTTTCGTCCGGAGTTTGGAAGAGCGGTCCGACATCAACGTCCCAACCCATATCCGCGAAACTGGACGCGATAACTTTTTGTCCTCTGTCGTGTCCGTCCTGTCCCATCTTTGCAACAAAAATTCTGGGACGGCGACCGGCAATTTTTTCAAACTCGTCAGCCAATTTGCGTGCCTTGTCAAGCGCACTCTTGTCTTTAAATTCGCCGGAGTAAACGCCGGAAATTGTATGAATCGTCGCTTGATAACGACCGGAAACTTTTTCGACCGCGTCGGAAATTTCGCCGAGCGATGCACGAACGCGAGCCGCCTCAACGGTACATTCGAGAAGGTTACCGTTTTTGCGGGACTCTGCCGCTTTTGTAATCGCTTCGAGAGCAGCGCGAACATCATCTTCATTACGTTCCGCACGAAGTTTGTTGAGACGTTCGACCTGCGCATTTCTGACGGCGGTATTGTCAACGGCGAGAATTTCAAGCGGATCTTCTTTGTCGAGTCTGTATTCGTTCAAGCCGACAATCGTTTCCATTCCGGAGTCGATACGCGCCTGACGACGAGCGGAGGCCTCTTCGATACGCATTTTCGGAAGTCCGGTCGGAATTGCTTTCGCCATGCCGCCGAGAGATTCAATTTCCTGAATGTGAGCCCAAGCGCGACGAATAATTTCGTTCGTGAGAGCTTCGACGTAGTAAGAGCCGCCCCAAGGATCGACGATTTTGCAGACGTTCGTTTCGTCCTGAATGTAAAGCTGAGTGTTACGCGCAATACGTGCGCTGAAGTCCGTCGGAAGAGCAATCGCTTCGTCCAACGCATTCGTATGGAGCGATTGAGTGTGACCGAGAGCCGCGCCCATAGCTTCCATAAGAGTTCTTGAAATATTGTTGAACGGGTCTTGCGCGGTGAGTGACCAGCCGGAAGTTTGGCAGTGTGTGCGAAGTGCCATCGACTTTGCTTGAGTGCCGCCCATTTGCTTGACGATTTTTGCCCAGAGGACGCGAGCCGCGCGCATTTTCGCAACTTCCATGAAATAGTTTTTGCCGATAGCCCAGAAGAAACTCAGACGTTTCGCAAACGCATCGACTTTCAATCCGGCATTGATACCGGTTCTGATGTATTCCAAACCGTCGGCGAGAGTGTAACCGAGTTCAATATCTGCCGGCGCGCCCGCTTCTTGCATATGGTAGCCGGAAATTGAAATCGAATTGAATTTCGGCATATAGTTTGTCGTGTATTCGAAAATGTCGCCGATAATACGCATGGACATATCAGGCGGGTAAATGTAGGTGTTGCGAACCATGAACTCTTTCAAAATATCGTTTTGAATCGTGCCGTTCAAAATGGATTTGTCAACGCCCTGTTCGATACCGGACTGAATGAAGAATGCGAGAATCGGAAGAACCGCGCCGTTCATCGTCATGGAAACGGACATTTGGTCAAGAGGAATACCGCTGAACAAAATATTCATGTCGAGCATGGAGCAGACCGAAACGCCCGCTTTACCCACGTCGCCGAAAACGCGGGGATTGTCCGCGTCGTAACCGCGATGAGTCGGAAGGTCGAACGCTATCGACAAACCTTTTTGCCCTGCGGCAAGGTTGCGGCGATAAAAAGCGTTTGATTCTTCGGCGGTGGAAAAACCGGCGTATTGACGAACCGTCCAGGGACGGAAAACGTACATTGTCGAATAAGGTCCGCGAAGGAAGGGAGGAATACCGCTGACGAAATCCAAGTGATTCATATTCGCGTATTCGTCGTGAGTGTAGAGCGGTTTAACCGGAACGTGTTCCATGGTGCGCTCAATCAAGCTGTCGTAATTTGCCGCAGCCGCTTTTTCAAATTCGGCTTTCCAAGCCGCCTCGTCAACCTGCGGAGCGTCGCCGAGACTGATTTGCGTGAAGTCAGGATTTTTGTAACCTGCCATTATGCGATCATTCCTTTCTTCTTCTGCATTGCCGCCAAAGTTTGATAGCAGTTGGAGCGAATGTTGATATAGTCATCAATTCCGGCTTGCTTGTAAGTTTCCTTCAACTCTTCGGGAGCGGTGCCGGCAAGATAGACCGTTGCATTCGGTAAAACTTCGTGAAGTTTCGGAGCAAGTGCCGGAACAATTTCCGGATAGGTTGCGTCGGTTGAGCAGATGACAACCGCGTCCGCGCCGGACTCTTTGGCCGCCGCCGCGCACTCCTCAACGGTTTTGAATCCGTTGTTGCCGAGAACTTCAAACGCGCCGACTTCCAAAAATCCTCTGCTGAAATCTGCACGCGCTTTATGTTGCGGAATCGGTCCCATGTTCGCGAGGAAAATTTTGACGTTGTCATTTTTCTCCGCTTTGAATTTTTCGGTCGTTTCGCGAAGTTGTTCAAATTTTTCACTGCGACGATGAACGCCGATTTGTTTCACTTCGTCGGACGCGCCTTTGCCGAGTGCGTCGCGGAGTTCGGAAATTGTCGCGCCTTTCGTCGCCGCGTCGAGAACGGTTTCAAAATTATTCGCGTCAATCGAACCGAGCGCACCTTTAACCGCGCCGTCATCAACCGTACCGAGATATTTTTCAATATCGGCGGTACGCGCTTTTTTGTTTTCGGCGAAATCTTCAGGACGCGGGTCAAGTCTTTCCTCAACCATGTTCGCGTACATATTCACACCGACGATTCTGTCACGTCTGGACGCGGCATTTTTAATTCTGTCGGCGAAAATCGCTTCGATTTGTTCTTGCGGATAACCTTCTTTGAGCGCGGCGACGATACCGCCTTTTCCCTCGATTTTTTGGAACTCCGCCCAAACTTTTTCCTTAATCTGTTTCGTCAAAGATTCGACAGCCCAACTGCCGCCGGCCGGATCAACAGGTTGAATGAGTCCGAACTCGTCGCGAAGAATTATTTGCATATTGCGCGCAATTCTCCGGCTGAATTCGTCGCCTTTGCGAATCGGTTCGTCGAACGTGGAATTTTCAAATGATTCAACGCCGCCGGCAACGCCGCTGAAAAGTTGCGAAGTTGCGCGGAGCATATTGACATAAGGATCGTAAGCCGTCATGAAGAATTTCGACGGACGACCGTGCAGATGAATGTGTTGCACTTCCTCGCTGCCGCCGAACGCTTTGATAATCTCAGCCCAAATCGGACGAATTGCGCGAAGTTTCGCAATTTGCATGAAGAAGTTCGCACCCATCGAAAGACCGAACATAATTTGTTCGGCAGCCTCGTCAATCGTCAAACCTCTGTCGAGAAGTGCGCGAAGGTAAGCGACTGCCGCAGACAAAGTGTAAGCGAGTTCCTGAATGTCATTCGCGCCGCCGTCAACGAAATTGTCACTGCGAACCATGAAAGTTTTCAATTCCGGAGCGTTCTTGACCGCCCATTTTGCAAACGCCGCCTGCTCGTCAAAAATTTTGTCGAGGGACTGATTCAATTTTCCGTTCGCCGCAAGTTCACCGATCGGGTTTGCGCCGATAAAGCCGCGAAGTTTTGAAACGTCGCCGCCGTTTTTCTTAATCGCCGCAAGAATTAAACCGGCAACCGGCACGGCAGATTCTCCGGCGTAAACGTAGAGCGGGAATTTGTCGAGTTTCAATCCGTTCAAAAGTGTTTCGACATCGCCCAAAGTCGTCAAGCTTACGCCGCCTTTGCCGGGCTTGTCGCAATTTCTTGCGTCAACGGCTTTTCTTGTCGCGCAGTCAACTTTGACGTTGTAGATTGTCGAACCTTTATCAATTTCGTGTTTGAGAAGTTCATTATTCTCTGCCGGGAAAGTTTCGTCGCAAGCCTGAGCAACTCCCCACGGGGCATTTACATAACCGTTTACGGTTGCGCCGCGCAGATAATCGCCTTTGCCCGGAAAAGAATTTTTCGGGAGAATTTCTTCGGTCGTGTTGCGGAAATACATCGGCTCGAAGGTAATTCCCTCGTAAGTTTTGGTGTACATTTTCTTTTCAAAGGGTGCGCCTTTCAAAAGATCAATGCAAGCCTGTTTCCATTCTTCGTAAGTCGGAGGAGTAAATTCGTCCAGCGGGACTTGAGGAAAATCTGTTTGCGATTCAGATTTCTTTATAATCGCCTGCAAATCCAGCTCGGCAGATTTTGTTGCATCGCTCATACTTTCTGTCTTCCTTTCTTTTTTGTAGAAAAATCTTTCTGTCTGTAAAAAAATCCGGTATATTTTTTCCTCCCTTCAAGAATTTACCGGTAATGTAAGCAAAAATATATCGCAATTTAAAAGCTGTGTCAACGCAAGCAAAGCCCGGAAACGAAAAAATTTTTTGAAAAATTTTTGCCCCGGAAAAATTGCCTTTCGCAATATTTTTTTCAATCGGCAGGAAAAATTTTGAACTCAATCGAATTTTTTCAAAAAAATATTCGGAGGAGGAATTTTTTATGGAGGAAAAGAAAATTCCGGACGTGCAGACCTTTTACAACGAAATTTTAAATGAGGCTCGTTCCGACATTTTCCGGCAACGTCTGAATGTCGCGAAAAAGATTTTTGAACTTTCGCCGGAAAGAATGAAAGAGATACATTTGGAAGAGGGAATCTCTGCGGAATTTCTTTGAACGTCAAAAATTTGTCGCCGGACGAAGAAAATCTTTGCAACAATATGCCGTCGGCACTCGGCGCGGAAAGTGATCCGATTCGCCGGCAATTTCTCGTCCTGATTTTAATTTTGTACGGCAAGTTTGACGACGTGAAAAATTTTATCGACTTGGAATATTGGACAAAGAGATTGAAAGATGACTTCGTTACGTTTGAGAAATGGAGAAGCTTGACGACTTCCGGTCCGGATTTGTCGGAGCGTGCGAACATTCGCCGGACAAAATATTCCGACTTGATAAAAAAATATTCCGGCGCGGTGATTGACTCGAAAACTTGTCCGAAGGTCGCGCCGAAAGATTTTCAAATTTATTATTGCTGGTTGCAGGGCGAAGAATATCTGACGCCGGTCGCCCGGGTTTGTTACAACGTTTTGAAAAAGCAAGCCGGCAATTACAAGGTTATTTTTCTCGACGAAAATAATTTTTCGGATTACGTCGATATTCCGGATTACATCGTTCAAAAATTTAAATCCGGAAAGATGAAACCGGCGCATTTTTCCGACGTTATCCGCATGAACCTTCTGGAAAAATTCGGCGGCTTGTGGTTGGATGCAACCGTTTTGGTTACCGAACCGTTGGAGAAACACAAAAAATTTTGGAAACTGAATTACTTCACGCAAAAATTTACTCACAAACGCGACAATGATTTTTACATCACGAAACATTTTAAAGCTTATTCGTCGTATTCAAAGCTCCGGAATTTTGCACAATCCTCTTTTTGCGTTTGAAAAAGATTTTTACAACGAGTATTGGCGCGATTATGACGAGGCGATCGACTACGTTATAATGGACATTATGACGGATATTGCTTACGATAATATTCCGGCGGTGAAAAAAGAAATGGACGACGTGCCGATAAACAATCCGGACGTTTGGTTTCTGAACGGACGAATGGATCTGCTCGTAAAAGATATTCCGTCAGATGCAATTTTGAAGAATACTTTCCTGCACAAAATGACTTCGCGAACAAAATTTTACCCGGACAAGCCGGGAAGTTTATCGGAATTTGTTTTGAAAAATTACGCGCCGGAACTTATCGGCAAGCTTTAAACAAAAAAATAACCGTCGCAACCTATTCAAATTTTTTGTCGCGCATAAAAAAGAATCCGATAATCCCGTCAATCGCGACCAACAACATTATATTCACGTCGAAAAAAATATTTGCCGCGAAAGTTGCGACGATAATGACAAACGGCAAAATCAATTTCTTTTTGCACTGCTTAATCAACAAATCTGTCGCGACGCTGAGTAAAAGAGCCGTCGCTCCGCATTGCATACCTTTGAAAACGAGTTTTACATATTCGTTTTGCGCGATGAGTTCGTAAAAAGTTGCGACGACCATAATTATCATGAGCGGCGGCAAAATCGTGGCAAACATTCCGGTCAATGCGCCGGCAACTCCCGCCATTCTGTAGCCCAACATTATAGCCGTATTGACTGCCATAATTCCCGGCGTTGTCTGAGCGATCGCGACCATGTTTAAAGTTTCGTCCTCGCTTATCCATTTGTATTCGTCAACATATTTTGCCTTGAGCAGAGGAATTATGACGTAACCGCCGCCGACGGTGAACATACTGATTATAAAAGTCGATTTGAACAGTAACCGATAAAAATTTTTTGAACCGGTTTTTATTTCCCGGTTGTCCGATAATTTTTTTTCCATGACACAGCTCCGATAATTACCGATACTTCAACGCGAAACAACCGAATTTATCTGTTGTATTCGATTTGTCAAGAGTTCCGAATTTGTCTTTTGAAATTTCTTCCGGATTTTTTTCAATGCGAAAAAATATTTTCCTGCAAAAAAAAATTTTGTAATACTTTTCCGGCTCCGTCGTATATAAGGGCGAAAATAAAAATTCAAAAAAATTTTTTGAACAGAAAGGAAGTTTTTAAAATGACAAACAAAATGATTTTAAAAGGTGAAATGCTCAATGAGGAACAACTCGACATGGTAAACGGCGGCACGGTGGCAGAATTGAATGAATTGGTCAGCGCGTTTGCAGACAACAACAAAATATTGGGAGCATTGGAAGGTGTTCGTGAATTTTTGTCAAATGTCAAAGCGGGTTCATTGACAAATATCCCGATGGCTTACGCGATGGAAAATTTTTTGAAAAAAGATTTTGGAATCGATTCAAACATCAGTGTGGGTTGGTTAGGCACCGGAACTCGTGAAAGCGGCAACACTTACAGAGAAATCTCAACCGGCAAAGGTTTGAGTCACGCCGACGTCGTTCAAAGAGTGAAAAGTTACGGTGAACGTTATTTCGGATAATTCATAAAAACAAAAAAATTTTTTCTCCCGGACAAATCAAATGTCACGGGATTTTTTTTGTTTGCGGGAAAATTTTTTTCGCCGGGAATATCGTATATATTTCAAAAAATTTTTTTCTGCGTCGGACGCACGCGAACAATCCGTGCTTGACAAGGCGCGGCGTTTTGTTTATGATACACCTTGCGCGGCAGTCGGACAATGTTTCCAAGCCCCGGACATTGGCGAATTTTGACCGCAAAACAAACTCTGTAATTTATGGAGGCAAAATTTAAATGAAAGATACTTATATGGCAAAAGCCGGCGACGTTGAGAAAAAATGGTACGTCGTTGACGCGGCAGGCAAAACAGTCGGTCGTCTTGCGTCCGAAATTGCCAAAGTTCTGCGCGGAAAACATAAACCGACTTTTACTCCCCATGTCGATACCGGCGATTATGTAATTGTCGTGAACGCGGCTAAGGCTGTATTCACCGGAAAAAAACTTCGCAAAAAAGTTTATTTCCATCACACCGGCTATCCCGGCGGCGGAAAATTTGAAACTGCCGGCGATCGCATGAAAAAATTCCCGGAACGCGTCATCGAACACGCGGTCAAGGGTATGCTTCCGAAAAACAAACTCGGTGCCGATTTGTTCAGAAAGCTTTACGTTTACGCGGACGAAAAACATCCTCACGCGGCGCAAAAGCCGGAAGAGCTTAAAATCGAAGTACGATAAAAAATTCGAGGTGATAAAATGGCACAGGTAAGTTATTACGGAACGGGACGGCGCAAAAGTTCGGTCGCACGCGTACGTTTGATTCCCGGCGACGGAAAAGTTACGATAAACGGTCGCGCAATGGACGAATATTTCGGTCTCAAAACTCTTGAATTGATTGTTCGTCAGCCGCTCGTTCTCACCGAAATGAATGACAAATATGATGTCGTCGCAAGCGTTAAAGGCGGCGGCACAACCGGACAGGCGGGCGCAATTCGTCACGGAATTACCCGCGCACTCATGGAATTGGATCCCGGTCTTCGTCCCGCGCTGAAAAAAGCCGGTTTCGTTACCCGCGACCCGCGCGAAAAAGAGCGTCGCAAATACGGTCTCAAAAAAGCGCGCAAAGCTTCGCAGTTCTCGAAACGTTAAAAAAAATTACGCATACAAAAAAAATTTCCCTCCGAAGATTTCTTCTCCGAAGGGATTTTTTATTTCGTCCGAAAAAAAATTTTTCTCAAATTATCTCGGCGATATAATAATCGGATTTTTCGTCCGCCGCACTTTCAAAAAAAGTACCTCCGAAAAATTTTTTACAACTCAAGCGACTTCCAAACGAAATCTATTCGTGATTTGACTTCCGGCGGCATGGAAATTTCTTCCGGCCATTCGCGTGAATGACCTTCTTCCGGCCAAGTTTTTGTCGCGTCAATTCCGAGTTTCGCTCCCCACTTCGCCATCGGCGACGAGTGATCCAAAACGTCAAGCGGACCATGAACAATTTCCAAATCGTGTTCCGCGTCGATGTTGTTAAAAACTCTCCAGGCAACTTCACTCAAATTTTGCACGTCAACGTGAGCATCGACGACGATAATCATTTTGACGTTCATCATCTGTCCCATTCCCCACAAAGCGTGCATGACTTTTCGCGCCTGCATGGGGAAAGATTTTTTTATCGAAACGATTATGCAGTCGTGAAAAACTCCTTCGAGCGGCATATTGATGTCGATAATTTCCGGAATAATTTGTTTCAGGAGCGGCAAAAAAATTCTCTCCGTCGCCTTCGCCATGTAACAATCTTCCATGGGCGGTTTGCCGACGACGGTCGCCGCGTAAATCGGATTTTTTCTGTGCGTTATGCAAGTGACGTGAAAGACCGGGTAATCGTCCGCGAGCGAATAATAGCCGGTGTGATCTCCGAAAGGTCCTTCACGCCGGAGTTCGTCGGTCGAAACGTAACCCTCCAAAATAATTTCGGCAGTCGCCGGGACTTCCAAGTCAACCGTTTTGCACTTCGTCAACTCAACCGATTTGTGACGGAGGAATCCGGCGAAAACCATTTCGTCAATGTCGCGGGGCAGGGGAGCGGTTGCGGCGTAGGTGACAACCGGATCCGTGCCTATCGCGACGGCAACTTCAATTCTTTCCGCGCCGCCGGACTTCGCGTCCCGAAAATTTTCCGCTCCGTTTTTGTGAATGTGCCAATGCATTCCGGTTGTCGTCGAATCAAATTTTTGCAGTCGGTACATTCCGACATTCCTTTTCCCGGTCGCCGGATTTTTCGTGAACACGAGCGGCAACGTAACGAACGCGCCGCCGTCACCCGGCCAACATTTCAGAATCGGAATTTTGTTTAAATCCGGATTTTCTTCAACGACTTCCTGACACGGAGCATTTCTGACGTATTTGGGAAAATTTATCGCCTTGTGAGCCGTCGAGAGAATCGAAAGTACATTCATGCGTCGCTTGAAAGAGATGTAAGGCAGTTGTAAAATTTCTTTGATGTCGTCCGCCGCGTCGTCCAATTTTTCCTTGCCGAGAGCCAAAGCCATTCTTTCGTAACTGCCGAACATATTCGTTATAACCGGCATATCGTAACCGCGAACATTTTCAAAAAGCAGGGCGACATTTCTTTCGTCAGGCAACTTTGAAACGCGATCTGTAATTTCGGTTATTTCAAGTTCAGCGTCAACCGGAATTTTTATTCGCTTGAGTAAATTTCTTTTTTCAAGTTCGTCGATAAATTCGCGCAAATCTTTGTAAGCCATTAAATTTCCCCATTTTACCGATACTTCCAAATTTTTTTACTTAATCAAAACTTGTCCGAAGTAAACGACTGCCCCCATGAAAATCACGAACGGAATATAAATTTTCACGGCGAACGCCAAAAGTTTCGAGTCTGCACCTTTAACGCCTATTGCCGCAGAACCTATCGCGATTGACAACGGCGAAATCATTTTTCCGGCACAAGCACCCGTGGCATTTGCGGCGGCAACCCACGCTTGAGCGGAAGGCGACGCGCCGATAGCCTGACTTGCCATGACTTGAAGTTTACCGAACAAAACGCAACTGGACGTTGCCGAACCGGTTATATAAGTTCCGACAGAACCGAGAAAAGCCGCGATTAACGGGTAAGCATCTCCTGTTGCCGCAACCGCCGTGTCCGCGATTTGATTCGTCATGCCGCTGTAGCCCATGACTTTTGCCGTCGCGATAACCGCGATAATCGTAACCATCGTGTACTTCAATCCGTTTATCGTTTCGCCGAGCAAGCTCACCATTTCGCCGAAAGATGCGCCCTGTTTACTGCCGGCAATGAACGCCGCGAGTAAAATCAAAACGCCGGGCGTGTTCACCCAAACGAACGTGTAAGGAACGCCGCCTTCACCGTTGTAAATCGGCACGGAAGTTTTTATCGTCATCAATGCCTGATTGACCGGCGGAACAAGTTTACTCGTGAACAGCAGGAAAATAAAAATCAGGATAAACGGAAGGCAAGCGTTAATCGCCTGTGCCGTGCTGATTTTCGGCGCATTGTGAGTCGGCATTGCAAAATTCGGATCGTCGAGCGGAAATTTTTTCGCGATAACGACAATCGTTCCCATCGTCAAAATCGCGCCGGCGACAACCGCGAGTTCCGGTCCGACGAACATTGACAGCGCAAGTTCCGGAACGAAGAAGGCAAGTCCCGCGCCGAGACACATTGTCGTCATTCCCTTCAACGCTTTCAAACTGCCGCCGGAAACAATGACAATCAGCCAGGGACAAAGCAAAGTCAGCACGCCGAGTTGCAACGAAGTGAACGTCGCCAACTGCATCGGGTCAAACGCGGTGACGTTCGCCAAAGTTACGAGCGGTATTCCGATTGAGCCGTAAGCCGTCGGCACGGAATTTGCGATTAAACAGACGGAAACGGACAAAATCGGATTTATTCCTATTCCGGCGAGCATACCGGCCGGCACCGCGATCGCCGTTCCGAAACCCGCCATTCCTTCCAAAAATCCGCCGAAACCCCAAGCAATTAACAAAATCAAAACTCTTTTGTCGTGGCTGACGCTTGTCAACATTTCTTTTATCGTGTTCATCGCTTTTGTTTTAAGCGTCAAGTTGTAAGTGAAAATTGCCGCGACGATAACGAGCAAGATAGGCCAACAGGCAAGCGCGACACCTTCCAGAACGGATTCGATTGCACGAACGGATTCCATTTCCCAAACGCCCATACCTGCCGCGAGTGAAATTACCAACGCGATAAGGCAAGCTTTCCAAGCCGACATTTTTATGACGCTGAGCGCGATTACCAACCAAAGTATCGGCGACAGCGCGAGTAAGAACATCAATTACACCAACCTCCCACCGGAAAAACTTTACAAAAAATTATTTTACGAGGAGGACGGGACACTTCGCCCGCTCCACGATATATTGACTGACCGAACCGAGCAAAACGCCTTTAACCGGTCCGAGTCCGCGACTTCCCATAACAATCAAGTCGGCTTGCAAAGTTTCTTCGTACTTCAAAATTGTTGCCGCCGGCGAACCCGTTTCCAAAATTTTTTCGTGTTCGATTCCTCCGGGCAACATATTTTCCGCCCGCTCCAGAATTGTTTCTCCGGCTTTTCTGATCGCACCCAAAATTGCCTGCGTCAATGCGGCACTGATTGCAAGTTGATTTATGTTCGCGATGTACAAAAAATTCAGTTTCGCTCCGCAGATGCCGGCAATGTCAATCGCACGGGCAACCGCCTTGTCGGAACCTTCCGAGCCGTCCACCGGAACAAGAATATTTTTTATCACACCCGGCACCTCCGATTGTCTGATTATAAATTGTAGCAAAATTCTATAAATAACCCGAAAATCCTTCAAACATTCAAAATAAAGTTCGGAGTAAGTCGGTTGTAAAATTTTTTTGTGTGATATAATCCGGAGAAAAAATTTTTGAACGGAGAAATTTTTATGACGAAAATTTTGTTGCATATGTGTTGCGCCCCGTGTTCGTGTTACCCGGTTAAAAAGTTGCGCGAAGAAAATTTTGAGCCGGTCGGATTTTTTTTCAACCCGAACATTCACCCTTACACGGAGTGGAAAAAAAGATTGGGCGCGGCAAAAATTTTTTCGGAAAAAGTCGGAATGGAATTGCACGCAGACAATCATTATCGGCTGAGAGAATTTTTGCAAGCGGTGTCCGGTGTCGTCGGGGAAAAAAATTCTCCGGACACGATTAAACCGGACGGAGCGCACGACCGGTGCAAAATTTGTTACGCCCGGCGATTGAGTGAAACGGCGAAATTTGCGGCGGAAAATAATTTTGAATTTTTCACATCGACGCTTTTTTACAGCATTTATCAAAATCATGAGTTGATGAAAAATATCGCGGAGAGTTTTGCGAAAAAATTCGGCGTAAAATTTTTTTACGAGGACTTTCGACCGGGTTGGCAGGAAGGAATTGATTTGAGTTTGAAACTCGAACTTTACCGGCAAAATTATTGCGGTTGCATTTTCAGCGAAGAGGAACGATTCAGCAAAGAGATAAAAAAATTTCGCAAGTCGTTCAACAAACCGGAAAATAATTTTGACGCACGATAAAAAAATTTTTCAAAAAATTCCTATCGACAAATTCAAGACTTGTGATAAAATTTAACGGAAGATTTTTTTTGGGAGGTTTTACAAAATGAAATACGTTTGTGTTTGCGGTTACGAATACGACGAAGCCGCCGGCGATCCGGAAAACGGAATTGAGCCGGGTACAAAGTTTGAGGACTTGCCGGAAGATTTTGTCTGCCCGATTTGCGGACTCGGCAAAGACGCTTTCAACGAAGAGTAAACCGCGAAAAAATTTTTTCAAGCTTACAAAATTTTTTTCACATAAATTTTTTTCAACAATGAGGAGGAATATTTAAATGAAGGTAACAGTAGTCGGTTCCGGAAACGTCGGCGCAACGGCGGCAAATGTTTTGGCAACAAAAGGTTTCGCAAGTGAAGTCGTTCTCATCGACATCAAAGAAGGTCTCTCCGAAGGCAAAGCAATGGACATCATGCAAACCGCGCATATGCTCAACTTCGACACGACCGTCAACGGTGTCACCAACGATTACGCCGCGACTGCCGGTTCTCAAGTCGTCGTCATCACTTCCGGTATTCCGCGCAAACCCGGCATGAGCCGCGAAGATCTTATCGGAACGAATGCGAAAATCGTTAAAAGCGTCGTCGATCAAGTTTTGAAATATTCGCCGGATGCAATTCTCATCATCATCTCCAACCCGATGGACGCAATGACTTATCTCACGCTGAAAGATTCCGGACTTCCGCGCAACCGTATCCTCGGACAAGGCGGAATGCTCGACAGCAGCCGTTTCCGTTATTACCTCGCGATTGCTCTTCAAAAAGCCGGCTATCCCGCAACCCCGACCGATATTGACGGAATGGTTGTCGGCGGTCACAGCGACAAAACTATGGTTCCTCTCGTCAGTCTTGCAACTTATCGCGGTATTCCGGTAACTCAACTTTTGAGTCAGGAACTCATCACCGAAGCAGTCGAAGCGACCAAAGTCGGCGGCGCAACCTGCACGAAACTTTTGGGAACTTCCGCTTGGTATGCTCCGGGTGCGGCTGCGGCGGCTATGGTTGAGGCGATCGCTCTCGACGCTAAAAAACTCATTCCCTGCTGTGTCTACCTCGACGGCGAATACGGCGAAAAAGATTTGTGCATCGGCGTTCCGGTCATTCTCGGCAAAAACGGTTTGGAAAAAATCGTCGAAGTCAAATTCTCCGACGAAGAGAAAGCAAAATTTGCTGAGAGTGTTGCCGCCGCTCGCGAAACAAATTCAAAAATCGGTGACGCATTAAAGTAAAAAATTTTTGTGCAAAAAAATAAACAAGTGTAAAATGAACCTTACCGGAAGAATTTTTTCGGCAAGGTTTATTTTTTTGACGGGAGTGAAAAATTTTGGAAAAAATAAAAATCGGAACACGGGCAAGCAGACTGGCACTTTGGCAAGCGGAATTTGTCGCGGGGGAAATCAAAAAAAAATTTCCCGACGTTGAAGTCGAACTTGTAAAAATTCAAACGCGGGGAGATAAAATTTCAGACACGCCGCTTGCGAAAATCGGCGGCAAAGGTTTGTTCACCAAAGAATTGGAAATTCAAATGGCGGAGAAAAAAATTGACTTGGCGGTTCACAGTTTAAAAGACGTTCCCTCCGAATTGCCGGACGGTTTCAAAATTGCGGCGATAACCCGGAGAGAAAATCCCTTCGACGCATTCGTCAGCGAAAAATTTTCCGCGCCGGAAGAATTGCCGGAAGGTTCAATCGTCGGCACGTCAAGTTTGCGAAGGGCGGCACAAATTTTAAACTTGCGCCCGAATTTGAAAATAAAAACTCTGCGCGGCAACGTCGAAACGCGATTGAAAAAATTGCAAGCCGGAGAGTTCGACGCGATAATTTTGGCGGCGGCAGGTTTAATTCGCTTGGGCTTGGAGTCGAACATAAAAAAATTTTTGCCGGAAATAATTCCTTCCGCCGGACAAGGTGCGCTGGCGATTGAAATTCGTTCCGGCGACTTACAAACGGAGCGAGTCATAAATTTTTTGAACGACACGGAAACTTTTTCGGCAATAAAAGTTGAGCGCGAATTTTTGGGAGAGATCGGAGGCAGTTGCCAAGTCCCGGCCGGAATTTTCGCGGAAGTTGCCGGTGACAAAATGAAAGTCCGGGCTTGCATCGCATCGACGGACGGGAAAAAAATCGTTCGCACCTCGACGGAAGAAAATTTTGACAACATCGAAGGATTGGGAAGAAAAATTGCCGCCGAACTTTTAGCGAACGGCGGCGCGGAAATTTTGGAGTCGCTGTGACACGTTTAAACAATGACATTCGGAATAAAAAAACTCCCCCGCAAAAATGTTTGTGTGAGGAGTAATTTTTTTATTTTGTTTCGATAGAAAAATTTTTTTGACTTAAAAATTATGCGCCGGTCAATTCGTTCATGCGATCGTCGAAAAGTTTCATAACTGCCGTGTGAGTTTTGTCGGTGATGTCCGGCATATTGCTCAGACCGGTTGCGTTCGTCCAAGTCGCTCCGGCTTGTTTGAAACCTTCTTCGACTGCCGCGCGCATTTCCTCCAATTTTTCCGGGTCGTCGCCGGCTATCGCCGTTGCAAGTTTGAACAGGCGTTCCGAAACTGCATCGACAGACCATTCTCCACCTTCGCCGACAGCTTTTGCCGCGTCCTCCGGATTTGTTGCGACTTCCGGAATACCCAAAAGCGACGCGTCGATTTCTTTGCCGCCGAACATCAATTTGCCGCCGCTGTCAACAAGACCCTGCAAATTGTCATTCGAGTCGGTGAGTGCCTGAATCATCAGATTGAGCATCGACTGTTCGGTTACCGCGATATTTTCCTCCAGAGCGCGAACTTGATCTGCGGAAAGACCTTTGCTCTTCTCTGCGGTCGCTTCAACCGGCGTGTCCTGTTGAGCTTGTTTCGCGGCTTCCGAAATATCCACGTCGTAAGCTTCGCCGACGGAAGGTGCCTGTTGTCCTTCGGTGTACGCGGACGAATTGCTTGCGTAAGCGGATGCCGCCTTTGAAGTTTTGTTTTGCGTCGAGAACTGACTCAATGCAGTTGACACGTTGGAAATTGTTCCTACATCCATGTTAAAAACCTCCTCTTTGTTGAAAAAAAACGTTGCAAAAAATCGGACGGACACTCCGATTTTTTTTATGAATCAAGGGGTGCAGACCTCCCTGTTCGCAAAAAATTTTTCAATTTCACATCAGCATGGCGAGCAAGTCCATACTTTGCCGCGCCTCCATTTTTATTGCCGGGTTTCCGGAAGAATCCGGCGGTACGGAATAATCCGCGACGGCAAGCATATGCGGCGAAAATTTCAGTTGATCCACAATCGAACTTCCTTCGTAAGTCGTGATGACTATCGTGCCGTCCGGCAAATATCTTTTTACGACTTCCGGAGCATCGGCGGATTTTTTTTCGGTCGAAGAATTTTCTTGTCCGGTTGTTTGTTCTCCGGCGTTTTTCATTTCCGCATCAATCTCCGAAATTTTTTGCGCGAGAATCTGCGCGTAAGCGGAAGTGTTGCCGGTAATTTTTGCCGCAGTCTGCGCGGTGGAGGCGGCGGTGTTGAAAACCGATTGCGTGAGATTTGAAAGCAAGTCCGACGTATAAATATTTGAAACGCTCACAAAAATCTACTCTCCTTTCCGGAAAATTTTGAAAGTCCCGTTCAAAGTTTTTATCGCCGTTTTGAATTTATTACTTAAGAGAATTTTTAAAAATTGTCGCCGAAAATTTCCGGGCGCGAATCTTGCAAACGCTCCTGCACGAATGATGCCGCCTCAAGCACCGTCAAGTCAACCGTCGTTGCCGTCGATGAACGCATTGAAACCGGCATACCTTCCAAGTCGAAAACAGTTTCGTACATCGTCAGCTGTTTTTCCTTCGTGCGATTTTCTTTAATCGTCGTGACTTTCAAAAACCGGGCGACGATAAATTTACTCCCGGCTCTTTTAGCCGGCTCGATGAACGGAGTTATATTGTCGTCAAATTTTTTTGCGTTCTTCATTACGACAAAATCCGGTTCGGCAAAAGTCACGTTTGAAAAACTCGTCCGCCAACTTTTTTTAATCAGTGCGCGAATATATTCTGCGTCGTCCGGCTCGAAACTGTCTTTCAAAACTTTCAGCGGTTGAACGTCAAACGCCGTCGCATTTTCCAAGCCGCCGTCATCACAATAATTTCGTATTGCTCCGTCAAGGTAGACAATCATTTTGTGTTCGGAGAGGTTGTAACTTTTCGGCGGCGTGTACGTCACGACTTTTCCGAAGTGAACGTAGCCCAAAGCGGTGAGAGATTTTTTAATGATGTCGCCGCTCATGACGACGCGAGTTAAATTTATTTTGTCGGAATAAATTTCTGCAAGCGCGTGGTTGCCGACGGAGGGCGCGCCGAACGTGATAACTTTCATCCGGCTTGTGTCGATGCCGGCATCCGTCAAACGAATCGCCGCCATGAGAGCAACCGCGCCGCCCAAACTGTGCCCGGTCAAATACAAAGTTTCATTCGGATTATTGTTCAACTCGTCAATCAAAAATTCGGTAACGCCTTCGCTCAGCGCGTTGTCGGCGTAATCGCGAAAACCTTTGTGGACGAAAATTTTGTGCGGGTCGTTTTGAAATTCTTCGCCGTCGTGCAAAGCGGTTCGTCCGATTTTCGCGTCAACTTCCGCGTCTTTCATGTCCTCAGTCCCGGCGACGACGAAAATTTTCATCTTGCGCCCGTCCGGAAATTCTTTGTCGATTAAGTAGGCTTTAACATTCGTACTGCCGTTGTCCGGCAAAAGTCGGTTGATTGTGAACCCGCGCGAAGTCAAAATTTTCCGGACGAAAAATCCGTCGTCCCCGCTGTAAGCCGCCATCGAACTCAAAGCGCAAATCAAATTTTCGTTCGCGTCCTCCAAATTTTTTTCTTCCGCTCCGGCAAAATTCATCGGGAGCAAAAGACACATCAGGACGATTAAAATTTTTTTCATGGGTCAACCTTCCCTGTCGATAATCGAGTTGTAAACTTCGCGGCGCGAGAGATTAAATTTTTTTGCCGTTTCGCGAATCGCAATTTTTTTTTCGACGCCGGATTCAATCAATTTTTCGTAAGCGTCGAGAAAATTTTCTTCCCCGCCGGAAATTTTTTCTTCGCCGTCAAAAATTTTTCCTTCAACGACAATTACAAATTCCCCGCGAATTTCTCCCGGATTTTCGGCAAGCTCCGAAAGTTTTCCGCGCAAAAATTCTTCGTGAATTTTGGTAAGCTCACGCGCCAAAACCGCTTGACGTTCGCCGAAAAATTCGGCAAGGTCTTTCAAAGTTTTTTGCAACCGGTGCGGGGCTTCGTAAAAGATTAAAGTTTCTTCGTGCGACGAAAATTTTTGCAAAACTTCCCGGCGATTTTTTCCGGTCTTGGGCAAAAATCCGGCGAAAGTAAATTTCGTCGTGTCCAGTCCCGAACAGATTAAAGCACTCAACGCGGCGTTCGCTCCGGGAATCGGACAAACTTTTATCCCGGAATTTATCGCAAGCTTTACGATTTTCGCGCCGGGATCGGAAATTGCCGGCAGTCCCGCATCGCTGACGCAGGCAACCGACTTTCCGGACAAAAGCATTTCCAAAATTTTTTTCCCGGCGGTTTCTTCCGAAAATTCATCGCAACGAACAAGCGGAGTGTGTATGTCGAAGTGCGTTAAAAGTTTTCGCGTGTGCCGGGTGTCCTCCGCCGCGATTAAATCGACTTCGCGCAAAATTTTTATCGCCCGGAAAGTCATGTCGTCCAAATTTCCTATAGGCGTTGCACACAAATACAAAATTCCGGTACTCAATCAATTTTCCTCCGGCGGGTCGTCGAATCCCAAAATTTTCGTCGCGACAAATCCGGCAACGTAAGCGACCGAAACGCCGAGCAGGTAAACCGGAATGTTATTCGTCGTCGCCGCGAGAGGGAGTCCGGAAATTCCCAAAGTTTTTGCGCCGACCATGAAAGTCGCTTGAACCGCTCCGCCGAACGCTCCGCCGATACACGCACCGATAAACGGTCTGCCGAGCGGAAAAGTCACGCCGTAAATCAGCGGCTCACCCACTCCCATAATTCCGACCGGGAGCGCGGAGGCGATTGTCTTTTTCAAAAATTTATTTTTCGTCGTGAAGTAAACGGCAACCGACGCGCCGACTTGTCCGGCTCCCGCCATCGCCAAAATCGGCAAAAGAATTGTAACACCGTAATTGGCAATCAAATCGACGTGAATCGGAGTGAATGCTTGATGAATACCGAACATGACGAGCGGCAACCAAAGCCCGGCAAGAATGAATCCGACTGCCGCGCCGCCGGAAGAAATTGCACCCGTCGCCGCTGCTCCTATCGCGTCCGAAATAAATCCTCCGACAGGTTGCAAAATAAAAATTGCCGCCGCGCCGGAAATCAGAACGGTGATTAACGGAGTCAAAAACAAATCAAACATTGTCGGAATAATTTTGTGCAAATATTTTTCGACGTAAGCGGCGAACGCGGCAACGATTATCACGGAAATTATTCCGCCGCGTCCGGGAATGAGGTTCGCGTCAAATAAATTTATGTTCGCCAAACCGGGATGAGTCATAATCGCGGCGAGCACCCCGCCGATAATCGGCGTGCCGTTGAAAACTTTTCCGGCATTGTAACCGACAAAAAGATTCATTCCCCAAAAAACCGCGTTGCCGGCGACGGCGAGCAGTTGAATTATCGGGGAAGCAGAAAGTTCCGGCGAAATTTTCAGCGCGATACTCACCAGCCCGGTTATCAAACCGCAAGCGATAAATCCGGGAATGAGCGGCAAAAAAATTCCGGCGATTTTTTTCAGGAAAAGTTTTGCCGGCGTTGCGTTCCTTGCGCGAATTTCTTCATGCAATTTTTTCCCGTCGCCTATCTCCGGTTTTTTCTTCCGGCTCAAAATTTCGTTAATCGCTCCGGCAATTTTGGTTGAGTTGCCCGGTCCGACGATGATTTGAAATTCGTCGTCCGAAACATTCACGCCGAGAACGCCTTCGATTTTTTTTATTTCGCTTTCCAAATTTTCATTTCGTTCGGCAAGCCGGAGCCTGACCCGAGTCATGCAATTCGTGACGTTGAGAATATTTTTTTCTCCGCCCGCCGTTTCAAAAATCTTCTTTGCAGTTTCTTCGACAGTCAAAAATTTTCATCTCCCAAAAATAATCCGGTTATTCCGGCACCGCAGAATTAAATTTCATAATTTCCTTTCTGAAAGTCAACGGAATATTTTTCGTCGGACCGTTGCGATTTTTCGCGATAATCAATTCGGCGGCATCTCCCTTGTCCGTTTCCTTGTTGTAATATTCGTCGCGGTAGAGGAACATAACCATGTCCGCGTCCTGCTCCAGCGAACCGGATTCGCGCAAATCGCTGAGTTGCGGTTTTTTTTCTGCGCGAAGCTCGACGTTCCGGGACAGCTGGCTTAACGCAATTATCGGCACGTTCAATTCACGCGCCAAGGCTTTCAAACTCCGGGAAATTTCCGCTATCTCCTGTTGCCGGTTCGCGTCGAAACTTCTTGACGAGCTTCCCTGCATGAGTTGAAGATAATCTATCAGCAGTAAATCCAGTCCGTATTCGTTTTTGATTTTTCGCGCCTTCGATCTCAATTCCAAAACGGAAATTCCGGCGGTGTCGTCAATAATCATTTTTAAATTCGACATCAAGCCGAGCGTGTCCACAATGTCGCTTAAATCTTCCGCGTCCGTTTCGCCCGTCCGGATTTTCAAAGAATCGACGTTGCTTTCCGAACTCAAAAGTCTGCCTGCGAGTTGCTCCTTGCTCATCTCCAGAGAAAAAATCGCGACGACATTTTTTCTCTTTGCGGCATTTACGGCGACGTTCAAAGCGAACGCGGTTTTACCCATCGACGGACGCGCCGCAAGAATTATGAAGTCGGATTTTTGGAAACCGTTTGTAATTTTGTCCAAATCGTAAAAGCCGCTCTGTACTCCGGTTGCCTCACCCTTCAAGCGCATTTGCCTTTCGATTTTTTCAAAAGTTCTCTGCAAAATCGGCGCGACCGATTCATAATCGTTATTTTCGGTTCGCGAAGTTATTTCCAAAATTTTTTTCTCGGCGTTGTCCAAAATTTCTTCGACCGGTTTTTGATCTTCGTAAGCGTCGTGAGAAATTTCTTCGCCGATTTCTATCAAATGCCGGAGAGTTGATTTTTCAAAAATTTTTCGCGCATGATTTTCAACGTAAGCCGTCGTATATGCCATGTCGCCGAGCGCAAAAATAAGCGACGCGTCAACTTTTGTTCCGAGATCTCCGGAAGCGCGAAGTTCTTCGATGAGTGACAACAAATCCGGCGCAACTTTTGTATCTTTACTGCTCAAATAAATTTTCATTATCGCCCGAAAAATAATTCGGTGTTCTTCGCGATAAAAATCTTCTTCACGCAAAATTGATGCGACGGTCGGAATTGCCGCGCCCTCATTTATCAACATCGCGCTCAAAACATTTTTTTCCATGTCCGCAACCTGCGGAAGACTTCCGTTTGCACGCATTGACTCACCCCCGCCGGGAATTATACCGGAAAAAAATTTTTTGTCTCCCGAAAAATTTTTCCGGGAAAAAAAATCTTCCGTCAAACGGCAAGCCGGCGGGAATTGCAATGTATTAAAAAAGATTATGAGTTGACGGAAAAGCTTAACCGGTTTAATATACGCACGGGAGGCGGTTTTTTTTTGAGCACTGTAATTGAAAATTTGCAAACGGTGACAGACGAAATTGAAAAGGCAAAGGCGCGCAGAGAGGTTGCGAAGGACGAGGAAGTAATTTTGGTTGCCGTCACGAAGAATCACGGTGTCGATGTGATGAGAGAGGCGATTGATGCCGGAGTGAAAAATATCGGCGAAAACCGGATTCAAGAGGCGACAGAAAAATTTTCCGTTCTCGACCGGGAAGTTACCAAACATCTGATAGGGCATTTGCAAACCAACAAAGTCAAACCGGCTGTGAAAATGTTCGACTTGATTCATTCCGCAGACAGCGAGCGCTTAATCGAAGCGATTGACAAGGCGGCGGGTGCGATTGAAAAAGTGCAAGATATTTTGATTCAAGTCAACCTTGCCGAAGAGGAAACCAAGTCCGGAGTTCACGAAGAAAATTTGCAAAGTTTAATCGAAAAAACGGATGCGTCAAAAAATATCCGCCTTCGCGGTTTAATGTTAATCGCTCCGAATTATTCCGACGTTGAAAAATGTCGTCCGCTCTTCCGGCAAATGCGCGAAATTTTCGACCGGATTCGACGGACGCGACAAAATTTTGATTTTTTGTCGATGGGCATGACGCATGATTATAAAATTGCGGTGGAGGAAGGCGCGAATATCGTTCGTGTCGGCACGGCAATTTTCGGACAAAGAAATTATTCTCAATGAAACGGGGGATTAAAAAAAATGGGTATCATGGACAAAGTCAGCAAAACTTTCGGGTTTTCCGACGGCGACGATGAAAAGGAGACTGAGATGACAGAGAAAGAAGAATTGCAGGCACCGAATTTTCCGCAGAAAGAACCGCCTGCAGAGAAAAAATATCCCGGCTCGAACGTGCTGGATTTCAATTCGGCGGCGTTGGCATTCCGGGAAAATTCTTCCGGCAGACCCGCTCCGGTCGGAACGAAAATTACCACAGTCAAACCGAAAGATTTTAATGACGCCAGAACCATCGCGGATTGTCTTCGCAGTAAAATTCCCGTCATAATAAATTTTGAGAATACCGAAACCGAAGAGGCGAAACGTATAATAGATTTCATCAGCGGCACGACTTATGCCCTTCACGGCGAAATTAAAAAAGTCAGTCAAAATGTTTTCGTCTGCGCTCCGAGCAACGTCACGGTAACCTACACCGAAGAGGAAAACAAAAAAGTTACCGGCGATCTCTCGTGGCTCACGAAATAATTTTTTCCGGGAGTCGATAACTTGAAAGACATACGCGAAAAAATTATTCGCTACTACAAAGGGACCGAAGGCGAAAGTACGGCGGTAAAACTTGTCGATTTCGCCGGACAGGTTTT
>CAJOFG010000011.1 GCA_905233965.1 uncultured Selenomonadaceae bacterium | reverse complement strand
CAACCTTCCGGAACTTTTTGTACTCTTCCTCGAAAGAACGATTATAAGTTTGGTTATCGCCGCGCCGGTTGCACACTTAATTTTTTCCTGACGCGAAAAAAAATTTCCGGTATTGAACCGGCGAATCAATTTCGGTTGACACAAATTTTGACTGAATGATACAATACCGCAAAGACGAATAAAAATTGTCAAGGAGTGGATAAGATGGACGGTAATACTGCGGGCGGACAAGTTTCAAACGGCACTCCGGTAAAAGCCGGTGAAAATAAAAAACTTCGTTTGTTAATCAGTGACGACTCCAGACTTTTGCGGAAAAAACTTCGTGAAGAGTTGGAAAAATTGGATTGTGAAGTTGTCGAAACATCGAACGGCAAAGAAGCGATAATGCGCGACCTCGAAGAGGAGCCGGACGGAGTTATTCTTGACATCGTCATGCCGGAAGTCGGCGGGATTGAAGCTTTGCAAGTCATTCGCGAAGTCAGCCCCAACGTTCCCATTGTCATGCTCTCATCTGCCGGCACTCCGCAAAAATTGATGCAGACTTTAAAAATGGGCGCGATCGATTTCATTCAAAAACCGTACACCAGAGAACAAATCGTAAAAGCGGTTGCAATGATTCGCAAGACGCGCGAAAAAAATTTGAAAAAAGCGGCAGAGGCTGCGAAGAAAGCCGGCGAAGAATTTCCGGAAGACGAAGGTGTTTAAAAATGAAAAGTCATGACTTCGGTCAGTTTCTTTTCAATTCCTCCGTCCTCACCGAAACGCAACTTACCGAAATTTTAAGCATTCCGAAAAGGTATTCGCAAAATTTGACGACGAACGCACTTTTTTTGCGGTTCATTTCGATTCGCGAATTTTTCGATGCCTGCAAAAATTCCGGCATAACTGCGGAAGAAGAGCTCGACGAAAAGTTCATGAATTTTTTGCACTCGCAGGAAACGGAGGACGCAAAAAAACGCGACGACGTAACGCGAAATTTTCTCACGCCCCGACAGCTTAATAAAGTCGAAGAATTTTCCGCCGAAAGTTCCATTTCCCTCACTCAAACAATTCTTGACGAAGGAGTTTTGACGGCAGACAGGTTTGAAAAAATTCTCGACGAATATCACCGGAGCGAAATTCCGCCGGTCGAAGATGCTTTTTCAAAATATTACGACCTCAGGCGTGATGTCGAACAGCCGGATTTTCCGTTGGCTTTGTCTGCCGCAGAAAATTTTTTCGACTTCCTGTCCGAAACTTACAAAACGAATGTCATATTCGTTCCGGAGCCGGACACGGGGGAAAATTTAAAATTCGGCGCAAGCGTAAAAGTTGTCGGCTCGATGCCGGTTGTAGTCGGAATGTATGCGGAGAAAGAAATTTTTCAACGGCTCGCTTTTCTCTACAACGATTTTGTCAGCGACATTGACGACGCTTACGACGCGATCTCCGAACTGCTGAACGTGTTCACCGGACACTTCGCCGTGCGCGTCGCGACGAATACCGGACAGGAGGAAGAGCCGGAGCCGCCGCGTTTCGGCACGTTGCAGGGAAAAATCGGCGGGATAAAAACTTTGACGGGTGTCGGAAATTTTTTCATCACCATAAGCAAAGACGAAATTTTTCCGGGCTGATCATAAAACTTCAGACAAAGCAAAAAATTTTCGATAAAAAAAGTAAATACCGGGAGGAGTAAAATAAAATGGAAGCAAAACTCAAAAATTGTCAGCAATGCGGAAAATTGTTCATGGCACGTCCCCGCGAAAAAATTTGCCCGGCTTGCCAAGATGCCGAAAGGGAAATGGAACCGACCGTCGTAAATTACGTTCGCGATCATCCCAAATGCAAAGTGCAGGACGTTTTGGAAGGAACCGGTGCGCCGGAATCTCTCGTCAGACGTTTGATAAGGGAAGGGCGTTTCGAGCAACTCGGCGTTGCTTTCGGCTATCCGTGCAAAAAATGCGGCAAAGAAATTTATTCCGGGCAGTATTGCGAGAATTGCTTGAAGGATATGCAGGACGGACTGCACAGCGTACAGACGAACATTACAAAAAATGCGGAGGCCGCAAGAGGTCACGGAATGTATTCAAAAGATTTGCAGCAACAAAAAAAATAATCGGACGAAAAAAATTTTTTTCCCACGTCGCCGGAATTTTAACGGCGATTTTTTTTTCCCGGCTGAAAAAGTTTTTTACTCATTGAAGGATAACCGGGATTTTCGGCGAATTGATAACCGAAACACGATAAAGTAACTGATGGGGGCGATTTGATGGCTAACGATAAAGCGCGCTCGGGCGACGAAACTGCCGGTGACAAGAAGGGTATACTTCTGGAATCCGGTACAAATGAATTTGAAATTGTTGAGTTCAGTATAGGCGGAGTTTACTACGGGATCAACGTTGCAAAAGTTCGCGAAGTAATTCAGCGCGCACCGGTTACCGCAATGCCGCAGGCTCATCCGTATGTTGACGGACTTTTCACTCTGCGCGGCAAAGCTATTCCGCTGGTAAATCTTCCGCGCTGTCTTAATGTGGTTTCCTCAACGGACGCGGCGAAAAATATTATAGTCACCGAGATTAACAATTACGGCATAGGATTTTTGGTCGAAAACGTTTCGCGAATCCACAGAATTTCTTGGAAAGATATGGAACCCGCGCCGGAAGTCGGGGATCAATCTCGCGTCGTCGGAATTATAAAAATGTCCGACAGAATCGTTTTGCTTTTGGACTTTGAAACGATTATCGCCGAAATAAATCCGGAGATTAACGCGAAATTGACGACGTTTGAAGATGCGACTGCCGATACAAAATCTTTGCGCGCCGATGTTCACGTCGTCGTTGCGGAAGACTCCGGAATGTTGCGCGATCTTCTCGTCACGACTTTGCACGACTCCGGCTACAGATTTGTTCGCGACTTCGGAAACGGTCAGGACGCTTGGGAATATCTCAGAAATCTTGCGGCTAAAGACGGTCCTATTGAAAATCATGTCGGCGTTGTCGTTTCCGACGTTGAGATGCCGAAAATGGACGGTCACAGACTTTTGAAACTCGTTCGCGACAACGAAAGACTTAAAGAAGTTCCGTTCGTCCTGTTCTCCTCGTTGATCAGCGAAGAGATGAGATTGAAGGGTGAATCGCTCGGCGCAAGCGGACAAATTTCAAAACCGGAAATCAGCCAGCTCATCAGCTTGCTCGACAATCTTATTTTCGGCAAACCGATTAAAGGACCGCTCGACGAATAATTTTTGAACGCGAAAACGAAAATAAAAAAAGTACCCTCCGGTTGAAGGGTGCTTTTTTGTTGCGAAAATTTTTTTCCCGGAAACAAAAAGACCCGGAATTTTTTTCCGAGTCCCGATTGGGTTATTTGAAATTTTTTCTTACCATCTGAAAATAATTCTGCGACGACGGCGGCGACGGCGACGAATGATTATGACTCTGCGACCGCCGGCAACTTCTTCCATGTCCTCATCGTCGAGTTCGGCTTTGTCTTCGTCGGATTCGGCAGATGCCGCTTCTTTAAATTCGTCGGCGGTGAAGTCGAGATTTTCGGCCGCGCCGAGTTCGACAAATTTTGCAACGGTATCTTCGTCGTTAAGACCTTCGATTTGTTGTTCCGCGCTGTCGGCGAAAGTTTCATCCTCTTCAAACTTGGTGATAAATTTTTTTGCATTTTCAACGGACATTTTTAATATCTCCCTTCAAATTTTGTTCTTGAATTTTTTCCTTACACTTTCATATACACCGGTCCGGAAAATGTATTACAAACTTTTTTAAAAAATTTTTTTCGCGCCGAATTATAAGAATCCGTGCGGACTTACCGGCTCACCGTTTTGCCTGACTTCAAAATGACAGTGCGGACCGGTTGAATTTCCGGTCGATCCGCAATAAGCGATAACGTCACCTTGATTGACCTGTTGCCCGACTTCGACGGCAAGACTTTGATTGTGTCCGTACAGCGTGACAATTCCGCCGCCGTGCTCAATCATAACCGTATTTCCGTAGCCGCTTATCCAGCCGGCATGAGAAACCGTTCCGCTTTGCGCGGCGACAATCGGCAAGCCGTAATCCCCGCCGATGTCAAGCCCGCTGTGGAATCTTTGCCCGCCGAAAATCGGGTGACTGCGCCAACCGAATTCGGAAGTTATCGGACCGCTCAAAGGCCAAATCATACTGCCGGAGCCGGACGGGACGTAAGCACTTCCTCCGCCGGAATCTCTGCTGCCGGCAGTTTGTCTTTGTGCGCGATATTTGCTCTGCCGAATCAAACGTTCGACTTCTTTTGATGCCGCCATCATTTCGTCGTACTGTCTGTCGTAAACGGATTTATCTTTTTGCATTTTGTCGATCAACGCCTGTTGTTCGGCAACTTTTTTTAATTTCAACTCTTTGGCAATTTCGGCTTTCCACGCCAAATCTTTTTGAGATTTTTTGTCCTCCTCAAGTTGTTTGTTCAACGCCAGAATGTCATTCCGATATTCCAGCACCAAATTTACGAGGACGGAATCCTGAACCATGATGCGCTTGAACAAATCCATTCGCGTCAAAAAGTCGTTGAAATCTTTTGCGCCGAACATCACGTCGAGGTAAGAAATTTGCCCGTTGACGTAAATGTCGCGGATACGCTTTTCCAAAACTTTTCGCTTGACTTTGAAATCTTTTTCAACGGTTTTTAACTTTTGGTTGTTCTCTTTAATTCGTGCAATCGTTTCGTCGAGTGCCGCCTGTTTTTCATCATAATCGGCGACGGCAACCGCCGCTTCTTCGTCGAGGACTCTTTTTACTTCGGAAACGGAATCTATTTTTTCTTGGATAACGTCGGCTTTGTGTTTCGCGTTTTCGGCTTTCTGTTCAAAGTCGGCTTTCTTCTCCTCCAAATTTGCCGCTGAGACAATCGTCCCGGTCAACAAAGACAAAATCAAAATCAACCGGAAAAAATTTTTCAAGACAAATCACCTCAAACTTCCAAAAATCTTTTCAGCGAAACGGTACTGCCCAAAATTCCTATGACAATTCCGGCGACGATTAAAGCGACGGTAACATAATTCATGAACGGATATTGTTCGACCATCGGGAAAAATGCCAGCGTCGAATAAATTTTCGACGCCATCGCCGCGTAAAAACTTCGCAGGGCAAGCGCGCTGATACCGCCGCCGATAAATCCGAGCGCGATACCTTCCAAAATGAACGGCCAGCGAATAAACCAATCGGTTGCGCCGACGTATTTCATCACGGCAATTTCTCTGCGCCGGGCAAAGACCGTCAATCGGATTGTGTTCGCGATTATAAAAATCGTTGCGCCGGTTAAAAGGAGCATTAAAAAAAATCCGAACACGCGGATTAAATGCGTCAAGTCAAAAATATTTGCCGCAACGTCCTGCCCGTATTTGACTTCCTCAACGCCGTACAAATCGGCGATCGCCGTCGCGATTTTCGGCACGTCGTCGGCAGATTTAACCGTGACCAAAAAATAATCCGGCAACGGGTTCGAGTCGTCCAGCGCGTCCAAAATTTTTTTCCTGTCGCCCAATCTTTCGCGCAAAATTTCCAATGCTTTATCTTTCGGAATAAATTCGACTTTTGAAACGCCGGACAAATCTTTCGTCATTCTTTCGACTTCGTCGCGCCCCTCCTGCGTCAGCGCGTCGTCGAGGTAAGCGGAAATTTGTACCTGACTTTCCAGCGACGATGCCATTTTCGTCATGTTCACGACCAAAATCAAAAAAACTCCGAGTATGAAAAGGGAGACCGCCACCGTTCCGATTGACGCGAAAGACATCCACCGGTTTCTGACCATTGAGGTGACGACTTCCCGAAAATAATATTCAACCGTTTGCAATTTCATTTGCGGCATTACCTCTCTTCATACCGTCCGCGCATTTCGTCGCGAACAATTTTTCCGTTCTCAAGGGCAATGACGCGCTTTTTCATTCTGTCCACAATATTTTTGTCATGCGTCGCCATTACGATTGTCGTTCCCGCTTCGTTGATTCGCTGAAAAATATCCATGATGTCCCGGCCGGTTTCCGGATCCAAATTTCCGGTCGGCTCGTCGGCAATTACAATTCGCGGATCGTTGACTATAGCACGGGCAATCGCAACCCTTTGCTGTTCGCCGCCGCTGAGTTGCGCCGGAAAATGCTTGTACTTGTCACGCAGACCGACAATATCCAGAACGGTATTTACGCTCCTTTGCATAATCCGGCGGGGAGCCTCGATAACCTGCATGGCGAAGGCAACATTTTCATAAACGGTTTTATCTTCCAAAAGCCGGTAGTCCTGAAAAATTACGCCCAACGCCCGGCGAAGATAAGGTACTTCCTTCCTGTCCATTGAAACGACATCTTTGTTATCGACGAAAATATTTCCGGCGGTAACAAGTTCTTCGTGCATCAAAAGTTTCATCAGCGTGGACTTGCCGCTGCCGGACTGCCCGACGATAAAAACAAATTCCCCGCGCTCAATGTCAAGGCTCACGTCGTCCAGTGCGACAACATTATTCTGCTTGTAAATTTTCGTCACGTTTTTTAAATGAATCATTCAATCACCTTGAAAAAATTTTTTTCAGTCGATTTTAATTTCAAACTCTCCGACTTTTTTCGCCGCGTCGATAATTTTTTCGTCGGCGACTTAGGAATTTCTGTCCGTGAAAATTTCTGTAAAATTTTTTTCCGGTCTGAACTTTGAATCGTGAACGCCGGAAATTTTTTTAATCGCGTCCGAAATTTTTTCCTGCAAGTCCGGAAAAACTTTTTTGTCAATCACCGTGATTTTACATTTGTACCGCATAAAAACCTCTCCAAAAAATTTTGTAAGTTACTTCGTCTTGTCGTGTTCCGGAATTTTTGTGACTTCTATTTCTGCAATTCGCGCACGATCCATTTTCAAAACTTTGAATCTCATTCCGTTCCAATCTCTGAATTCGCCGACTTTCGGAATGTAACCGAAAAGCGCGGTCACGAACCCGCCCATGGTTTTGAAACGGTCTTCCTCCTCATTCGGCAAAATTTCCAGGTCGTAAAGCTCTTTGAAGTCGTCGATGTCGCAAAGTCCGTCGATAACGCGGGAATTTTCTTTCTTGGGAAAAAATTTTTGCGCGCCGAAAATTTCATCGTCGTCCATGCCGATAATTTCTTTTGCGATAATTTCGCCGGTAATCATGCCGGTAACTCCGCCGTATTCGTCGTTGACTATCGCTACAAACTCGCCGGAGTTTTTGAACTTCTCGACAATCCGGAAAGTTTCCATTGTTCGCGGCACGAACAGCGGCTTTTTAATCAGCGCGTTCAAATCCGGTTCGCCGCCGACTTTTTCACGCTCGATAAAAGCGTCCAATAAATCTTTCGCGTAAATTATTCCTTTGAACTCGTCCAAGTCACCTTCGGCGACCGGAAAAATTTTTTGCTCCGATTTGCGAATGACTTCAAAAATTTTTTTCGCGCCGTCGGAAATATCCAGCCAATCCATTCTCACGCGGGGAATCATCAAGTCGTAAGCCGTTTGATCGCTCAGGTGAAAAATTTTGTCCACCATTTCCTTTTCGGACTCCTCGAACGTGCCGTCCTCAGTCCCCTGCTCGATTAAATCTTTTACTTCCTCCTCCGTCACCGTGTCCGGCTTGTCCGGATTCATTCCCAAAATCATCATGGTCAAACCGGCGATTTTTGAAAAGACAATCACGACCGGCGACATTATCCGGACAAAAAATTTAAAGCTCCGGTTGTATTCCAGCAAATATTCTTCCGGCGACTGTTCGGCAATTCTTGTCGGTAAAAATCTTCCGAAAAAAATCATCATGAACACGACGAAAATAACCGTGCCGGCGACGGCAATCATCGCGGCGTTGTCCGAAAAATTTATTTCCCGCAGAATTGTTGTTGCCATAGGGAAAATGCAAACGCCCGCACCTATTCCGGCGAGAATGTTAAAAATTTGCGTGACGGCAATCGGACGTGCCGTCGCGTCCAAAAGTTTCAACGCCGACTCCGCATTTTTATTTCCGTCGTTTGCAAGTTTTTCAATTTTGCCGTGACTGCTCTCCGTCAGCGCGGTTTTCATCAAAGAAAAATAGCCGCACATCGGTGCCAAAAAACATACCGATAAAAGCGGCAAAAGTAATTCAAACAAAATTTATTGATACCCCCGAAAATTTTTTATCTTGACCAGCGATAATGGATTTTATAATTTTCCGGATCGTCCGGCGATTTTTCTTTGGGATGCGGCTCGAATTTTTCGATTGACTGAATAACGTCGTCGGTTATTCCGAAACTTTTTACCAAATGTCCGGCAATTCCGGCAACGTGTTCATCGTTCAAGCCGCGACTTATGACATCGGCCGTATCGTAACCTTCATCAATCAAAGTGTGTGTCGCGCCCTGCAAAAGTTTGCTGACGGCGAAATTTGTTTCTTTGGAATCCATTCCGAGTTGTTTTGCACTTTTCATCATGCTGCGAATTATCAGGTAAGCGAAATAAGTATTTGCCGTCAGGTAGTTGCCGATTTTTTCCAACTCGTCCTCGTTGTCAACCGCGATAACGTCACCGCACTCTTTCAAAACGATATGCGCCATACTGCGTGCGTCTGCCGATGCATTTTTGCTGACGGCGTAAGCACCGAGACCCGCGCCGGAAATTACGGACGGATTTATTGCGAGCCGGACAATTTCGTTGTTCGGGAAAAAATGTTCCAGCGTTGCGAGTTTCAAACCTCTTACGAGAGAGATAACCAAAGTCCACGGCTGAATCTTCGACGCGATTTTCGGGAGCAGGGTATTTGCTTCCTCAGTATCGAAAGTAAAAAAAAGAACCGCCGAATTGGGAACAATATCCGTAATATTTCTGACGTAACGAACTTTGCATCGCGAATAAAGTCTGGAACCGAGTTGTTCCGTGCAGTGACCGACGCAGTAAGCATCGGCCGGCCCGTGGACGGTGAGACCGCGAACCAAAACCTCAGTCAAAAATTCGTTTCCGCCGATAATTCCTTTAAACATGGTCGCCATAAAAAAATCACCTCTTATTTTCCGGAAAAGTTAAATGCTCATTAAATTTCGTTTAAAAAAAATTTTTTTATCGAATACCGCAAAGCCTGTCGAAATTTTTTTTCCGTCTCGAATTTTATAGGAATTTGTTGCTTAAGTCAACAATTCGGCTTGCCGTTGCGTCCGAATTGCAAAAAAAAATTCGCCGCAATTATCTGCGGCGAATAATTTTATTTTCTATTGTGATTTACATTGCTTGGAAACGCTTTTCAAAAACTTCCTCCTTCTCCGGATAACCGAAGAAAAATCCCTGAATCTGATCCGCGTAACATTCGTCGCGAAGATAAACGTATGCGTCCTCCTCCTCGACACCTTCGATACAAACTTTCATTCCGATTGAGTGACAAAGTTGAACGGTGTACTTGACGAGGTTTTTGTCGAACGAGCTGTGCAAAATATCTTTGACGAACATTCTGTCGATTTTAATTATATCGCAGGTGAAATTTTTCAGGAAACCGAGCGAAGAATAACCGGTTCCGAAATCGTCCATCGCGATTTTAATTCCCATGTTGTGGAATTCGGAAAATTGTTTGTTGACGAATTCCCAATCGTAAACGCTTTGACTTTCGGTCAACTCGAAAACGATTGTCGAAGGATCTATCCGGTGGCGTTCGATACAATCTTTGACGAACGGGAAGAACATATGCTCTTCAAGCTGATAGAGAGAAATATTTATGCTCATCTTGAATTCCGGCATGAACTGCTGCCACTTCTTCGCCGTGATAACCGCGTTTTCGATAATCCAGTGACCGACCGGAATAATCATTCGGGATTTTTCCAACATCGGAATGAATTGCATCGGAGCAACGACACTTCCGTCTTTGTCGTACCAGCGAATCAAAGCCTCCGCACCGATTAACGAACCGTCCCTTGCATCGACTTGCGGCTGATAGCAGAGGAAAAAGTCTTCGCAACCGCGCGCGATACAGTTTTGCATGAGGTTCTGCATACCGATATCGTAACGCCAGCGATCGTAAGTTTCTCTGTCGAAGAAACAAATTTGGTCGCGACCTTTTTTCCGCGCAATTTCCAAAGCGACTTCCGCATAACGAATCAAAGTTACATACTCGTTCGAGTCGTAGGGGTAGAACGCCGCGCCGGCAGACGCGGTACAGTAAATCGTGTCCTCGACGTTGCGAATTTCGCGCATACAAAGTTGCACGCTGGAGAAAATAATTTCAATTTCTTCCGGCATCGCGTCCGGCATGAACAGACCGAAAAGGTAGCTGTTTATTTTGTAAAGCTTGATGTCCGGCGGCAAAACATTTGTGATATTCTGCCCGATTTGACGCATCGCCATATCGCCGAATTTGTGCCCGTAAGTTTCGTTGATGACGTTGAAATTGTCCAGCCCGATGACGACAAACGCGCCGTGAGAATCCGGGCGGTTGAGTTCTTCCTGCAAGTCGGCGGTAAGTGCCGTTCGATTTAAAAGTCCGGTAACGAAATCGGCTTTAACCAATTTGTCCAAACGGTTGATTATTCCGGAAACAAATTTTGTTTGCCCGAACTCGTCACTGCCGACCGACATACGAAGACTTACCCAGCCGTATTCGCCGTTTCTGTGGAGCAATCGAAATTCACAGCTGACGGAATCCTTTTTCTCGCCCTCACTCACAAGACGAACGGTTTCTTCGTAAATTTCGCGATCGTCGTGGTAGATGAACGGCATTATAAGCGCGTCAAAATCTTCAACCACGTTTGAGGGAAAATCAAAGTCCCGGATAAAATTATCCGACAGCAAAACGGAATCGCTCTCCGAATCGATGACAAATAAATATTCGTCCGTCGTATTCTGCAAAACGCTGAAGTAATCCTGTATGTTTTTGAGCGGAGAACTTTCTCCGAATCGTGGAGTTTCATTTGTACTCATAAATATTCTTCCTTCTTAAAATCTCCCGCATTAACTCAAATTTTCAATTCGACGTTTCCCTTAAACTTCCTGCAAAAATTTTTTCAATTTAAAATCAGACTGTTAATTTTTTGAAATCCGCAATTTCGGAAATGAGATTATCGACGGACTTCAAAAGTGCGAGACGATTTTTTCTGACTTCCGGATTTTCGTCCATGACCATTACCGAATCGAAGAAAGAATCTATCGGCGCGGAAAGTTTTTTCAGCACGTCCAGCGCACCGATATAATCCTGCTTTTCGATAAGTTCGCCGGCGACGACTTGAACCGCCTCGAATGCTTTGTAAAGAACCTGCTCCGCGTCAAGTTTTATCAACTCCGGATTTATTTCGGTCGTTTCGGCTTTCTGCGAGATATTTTCCACGCGAACGAATGACTGAATATTTTTTACCGCGTCCG
>CAJOFG010000010.1 GCA_905233965.1 uncultured Selenomonadaceae bacterium | reverse complement strand
GTCGATTTTGTCCTCGTTGATTATTCGCGCCGCAGTCTTTGCATTTCGTCCGCTGAAGTCGCGCCAGGAAACTTTGTTGCGTTTCAACTTTTCGGTAACGGCATCTTTTTTCCCGGTCTGATAGCAGGTGACGGAAAAATTTTTTGAGTCGAAATATTTCAGGAGCGGCTGAATAAAATTAACGACGGCGTGTTCGCGAAAATCCGGAGAGATATAACCGATTTTCAATTTCTTGTCCGGAGAAAAAATTTTTCCTTCGTGAGGGTAAGGTGTCACGCCGGAAAAAAATTCGTCGAACTTCGCGGCAAGTTTCACTTCTTCCTTCGGCGCGATGTCCCGGTAATTTCGCAAAAACAAATGCTTTGAATAAAGTTCCGCGCCGCGCTCAAAGTCCTCCGTCAATTCGCTTGCCTCTTGCAGAGCGTCCGCCGCGCCGGTCGGATCGCCGGCCAGATAAAGCCCGTTTGAAATTGTGCAAAGGGATTTGTACAAAATTTTTTTCGCCAACCGGATTTTCGTTTCGACTTCGCGTTGTGTTTCATCTTTTTTGGAAAAATTTTTTTGCTCCGACGTTTTGAAACGGAGTTGATAATTTTTCAAGTAAAGTTGCAGATTGTCGATTGAGTTGTGAGTTTCTTTGATAATTTTTCCGAGAATGGAAAATTCTTCCTTGAGATTAAATTTTTCTGCGGCGAGCGCACCGAGAACGTAACGCCCTCTGACGTTGTTCGGTTCGAGCGACAAAGCATCTTCGGCAAACATTTCCGCTTCGTCGAAATTTCCGAGATACAAAGAGGACTCCGCCATAAGTGCCGGTCCTTCCGCAGATTTTGAATCGAGGTCGAAAAGTTCGCGGGCGGCCGCACGAATGGCGCGCGGATTTCCTTCGTCTATGAATTTTTCCGCAAGCATCATCCAATTTAATTTTTCGTCCACGAAACTTTTCACCTCACAAAAATTTTTTTCCCGGCAGAATTTTTTTATCCGATGTAACGGCAAATAATTTCCGTCGTTTCGTCCGTCCCGACTTTTTTGAAACCGTCCGAATACAAATCCGGCGTTCTGTAACCCTCGTCGAGAAGTTTTTCGACGGCACTTTCAATCGTCTTTGCCGCGTCCTCCTCTTTCAAGCTGTAGCGGAGGAGCATTGCCGCGCTCAAAATTGTTCCCATCGGATTTGCGATACCTTGTCCGGCGATGTCCGGCGCACTTCCGTGAATCGGTTCAAAAAGACTTGTCAACTCACCGATTGACGCTGAAGGCATCATTCCGATTGATCCGGCGATAACGGCCGCCTCGTCACTCAAAATGTCGCCGAAAAGATTTCCGGTAACGATAACGTCAAACTGTTTCGGATTCAAAGCAAGTTGCATGGCGCAGTTGTCAACGTAAAGATGATTCAGTTCGACTTCCGGATAATTTTTTGCAACTTCGCCGGTCACGCGCCGCCAAAGTCTGGACGTGGAAAGAACATTCGCTTTATCGACCGATGTAACTTTTCCGGCGCGAATTTTTGCCGTTTCAAAAGCCAACTTTGTAATGCGTTCGACTTCCGGCACGGAATAATTTTCCAAATCCCAAGCGCGTTCAACGCCGTTGTGAATTTCCGATTCGCAACGATCGCCGAAATAAATTCCTCCGACGAGTTCGCGAACAATCAAAAGATCTGCGCCTTTGACGAGTTCAGGCTTGAGCGGCGAACCGTCGATGAGTGATTCGTAAACTTTGACCGGGCGCAAATTTGCAAAAAGTCCCAGACCTTTGCGGAGACCGAACAAAGCTTTTTCCGGGCGAAGATTGACTTCGATATTGTCCCATTTTTTTCCGCCGACCGCGCCGAACAAAACTGCGTCGGCATTTTTGCAAGCCGTCAAAGTATCTTCCGGGAGAGGCTCACCGAATTTGTCGTAAGCCGTGCCGCCGGCATCTTTAAATTCAAACTCAAGACCGATTTTAAATTTTTCGTCAATCTTTTTCAAAACTTTCACGGCGGACTCTGTAACTTCTCTGCCGATTCCGTCGCCGGGAATTACAACAATTTTTTTCATGATTTTTTTCCTCCGATAAAATTTTTCGTCGCAATAAAATTTCGACAAGTAAATTTAACATATGCGCCGGTTTAATTCAAGATTTACGGTGATTTTCACGGACAAATACGTGCGGGAAAATTTTTTCGACAATCGCGGCAACCTTCGTTGAAAAATATCGTCGGAAAATTTTTTTGTTGCAGGAAAATTTATTTTCTGTATCGAAATTTTTTTCACGAAAAATTTTTCCGGTTTTTAAAATTCAACTCATACGCCGGAATGTTGCAAAAATTTTTTTGACGGATATAATAAGGTGTCGTCCGGATTTAATTTCGCGATAACCGGAGCGACAAATATTTTCGAGGAGGAAAATTTTTTATGGCTACAATCAAGCTTGAGATAGTCAGTCCCAGACGCGGAGAAATTTTTTCGCAGGACATCGATATGTTAATCGTTCGTTCGACGGCCGGCGAACTCGGAATTTTGCCGAAACACGCCAGACTTTTGACGGAACTTATTCCTCACGTCGGACGGATAAAAGCGAACGGCACGGAAAATCAAATTGCAATCAGCGGCGGATTTATGGAAGTCACTCCGGATTTAATCACAATCTTGGCGGACGCGGCGGAGTTGCCGGACAATATCGACGTTGACAGAGCGAAGGCGGCGTATACCAGAGCGCAAGACAGAATAACCGCGTTCAAAAATTCGCCGAAAGAATCGGACATCGACATAAAACGTGCGGAGGCGGCACTCGCCAGAGCCAAAGCCAGACTTCTTGTAAAAAATGTTCCCGTAAGCTGAAAAAATTTCCGACCGCTTTTTTTACAAGCGGTTTTTTTATTCGGAGGAAAAATTTTTATGGAAAAAAAAATTGATTGGTCGCTTTACCTTTGCACCGACAGAGAATTGACCGGCGAAAAAAATTTTGAAACCTGCGTCGAAGATGCGATTAAAGGCGGCGTAACCGTCGTGCAACTTCGCGAAAAAAATTTGTCCGGGAAAAAATTTTTTGAAACCGCGCTGAGTTTAAAAAAAATTACCGGCAAATATAAAATTCCGCTCATCATAAACGACCGGGTTGACATCGCGGTTGCGGCGGACGCGGACGGCGTTCACGTCGGGCAAAGCGATTTGCCGGCGAAGGCGGCGCGAAAAATTATCGGCGACGAAAAAATTTTGGGCGTTTCCGCCTCGACACTTGATGAGGCGTTGAAAGCGGAGTCGGACGGCGCGGACTATATCGGTGTCGGCGGAATTTTTTTCACCGCGACGAAACCGGATGCCGAATCCGTTTCGCCGGAAACTTTGAAAAAAATTTGCGAATCGGTTAAAATTCCGGTTGTCGCAATCGGCGGGATAAATTCCGAAACTTTACCGCGCGTAAAAAATACCGGAATCGTCGGCGTTGCGGTTGTTTCCGCGATAGTTGCCGCAGAAAATCCGGAGGACGCGGCAAAAAATTTGTTGAAAATTTGGAGGGAGTAATTGATGAAAACGGCATTGACGATAGCCGGCAGCGACTCAAGCGGTGGCGCGGGAATACAAGCGGATATAAAAACCATGACGGTGCTGGGCGTTTACGCGATGAGTGCGATAACCGCCTTGACGGCGCAGAACACAACCGGCGTTTCCGCAATTCACGAAGTTTCACCGAAATTTTTGCAGGCGCAACTCGACGCGGTTTTTTCCGACATTTACCCGGACGCGGTGAAAATCGGAATGGTTTCTTCCGGCGAATTGATTAAAGCAATCGCGCAACGACTTGACGAGTACGGAGCAAAAAATATCGTCGTCGATCCGGTGATGGTTGCGACGAGCGGTGCGAAACTTTTGGAGGACGACGCGACAGGAATTTTGAAAGAATTTTTGTTTCCGTTGGCGACGGTGATAACGCCGAACATTCCGGAGGCAGAAATTTTATCCGGCGAAAAAATTTCCGGACCGGACGACATGGAACGCGCCGCAAAAATTATTTTCGACAAATACAAATGCGCCGTCCTCTGCAAGGGCGGACACAGCGTCAACGATGCGAATGATTTTTTGCTGGACGAAAGCGGAGGAGAATTTTTTGCCGGAGAAAAAATTTTGACGACGAACACTCACGGCACGGGTTGCACTTTGTCAAGCGCGATCGCCGCCGGATTGGCGAAAGGTTTTTCACTTCGCGAATCCGTCAGTCGGGCGAAAAAATATCTTTCCGGCGCGTTGAAAGCCGGTTTGAATTTGGGCAAGGGGAGCGGTCCGATGAATCACGCCTTTTGCATTGAAAACGGGAAGTGGTAATTATAAGCAATATGTTTATGGAGGAGCGGCAGGAAAAAATTTTGGAGATAATCAACACCGAAGGAAAAGTTTTCGTCAAGGAATTGGCGGATATTTTCGGCGTTACGGAGGACTCCATACGCAAAGATTTAAGTTCGCTCGAAGCGGCGGGGAAACTTCGCAGGACTTACGGCGGCGCGGTAAGAATCACGGAAAAATTGCAGATGACGGCGGCAGACAAAAGAAGAATCAGCGAAGTCGAAGCGAAAAGAAAAATCGCGGCGGTCGTCGCGAAAATAATTTCGCCGGAAGATTTGATTTTTCTGGACAACTCGACAATCAGTATCGCCGTCGCGGAAATTTTATCGAAGAGAGAATCGCCCTGCCGAATAATTACCGGCATGGTCGATGTCCTCGTCATGCTTGCACGGAATCCGAAAATAACGGTTACTTTTGCCGGCGGCAGGTTGAACAAGAGCCGTGACGGTTTTTGCGACGCGCTGAATTTGCAATTCCTTTCGCATTTTCGCCCGGATATTTGTTTCGTCGGAGTCGTAGGCGCGGACTTGGAAAAAAATTCTCTGACGACGAACGACACGGAAACCGGGATACACAAGGCGAAAATTTTGGAAATCGGCAAAAAAAATTATATTGTCGCCGAATCGGTGAAAATCGGGACGGAGGGTCATTATTCTTTCGCGACGTTTGAAAAAGTTGACGGGCTGATAACCGAAACGAATTTGCCGGAAAAATTTTTGAAGGCGGCGAAAAATTTGAATGTGAAAATTATTTTGCCGAATCAGGGTGAATAAAATGATTTATGCGATATTCAAAGTCCTTTGCAGATTTTTTTTCGGAAAAATTTTGAGTACGAAAATAATCGGGACGGAAAATTTGCCGAAGGAAGGCGGTTTCATTCTCGCGGCGAATCATGTCAGCAACTGGGATCCGCCTTTTTTGGGCACATTCATGGAGCGCGAAGTTTGTTACATGGGCAAGGAAGAACTTTTTAAAAATCCGGTCTTTGCGTACTTCGTTCGCGCCTTGCACGTTTTCCCGGTGAAACGCGGCGCGGCGGATAAAACCGCAGTGAAAACCGCGCTGAAAATTATCAAAGCCGGGAAATGTTTCGGAATTTTTCCGGAGGGAACGCGGAGCAAAACCGGGAAAATCGGAAAGCCGGAGCCGGGCGTAAGTTTGATAGCCGCGATGACGAAAGTCCCGGTAATTCCGGCGGCGATTGTCGGCACGGAAAAAATTTTTTCCGGCGAATCAAAATTTCCTCCGCTCGCCGTCGTCTACGGTGAACCTTTGCAATTCACCGGGACTTCCAAAGACAAAACCGAATTGGCAAATTTCGCGCAAAAAATCATGGACGAAGTTGCGCGGCTGAAAGAGTTCGGCGAAAAATCAATCGCCGGGTAAAAATTTTTAAGTAAATGAGAGGATAAATAATGTCGGAACAAAAAATGAATCGCGGTTTAAAAAATCGCCACTTGCAAATGATTGCACTCGGTACTGCCGTCGGTACCGGCTTATTTTACGGCTCGACGGCGACGATCGCTCTTGCCGGTCCGGCCGTTTCGCTGAGTTATTTAATCGGCGGCTTGGTAGTTTTTCTTATCGTCCGTATGCTCGGCGAAATGTCGGTTGAGGAACCGGTTTCCGGCTCCTTCAGCTACTACGCGAACAAGTATTGGGGAAAATTTCCCGGATTTTTCGCCGGCTGGAATTATTGGTTCTTGTATATTTTTGTCAGCATGGCGGAGTTGACGGCGGTCGGAATTTACGTTTCGTACTGGTTGCCTGACTTTCCGCAATGGCTCAGCGCGCTCATCTGCCTTATCGTCATCACGGCGATAAATCTTGTCACCGTTCGCGCTTACGGTGAAATTGAATTTTGGATGGCGTTGATAAAAATTTCCGCGATAATCTTCATGATTATTTTCGGAACGTATTTGATTTTTTCCGGCGGCAAACCTTTCCCGGAAAATTTTCAAAATCTCGTTATTTACGGCGGATTTTTTCCGAACGGTGTTTACGGTTTGATGTTGTCGCTCGTGCCGGTAATTTTCAGTTTCGGCGGAATTGAGTTGCTCGGAATAACGGCGGGCGAAGCGGAAAATCCGGACAAGACAATTCCGAAAGCGACAAACCAAGTCATTTACCGAATTTTAATTTTCTACGTCGGCACGATGTTGGTACTGATGACTTTGTGGCCGTGGAACGATGTCGGAATGAGTTCAAGTCCGTTCGTGCAAATTTTTGAAAACGTCGGCATAGGGTCTGCGGCGAACATTTTAAATTTCGTCGTGCTGACTGCTGCGGTGAGCGTTTACAATTCGGCGATTTATTCAAACTCCAGAATGTTGTACAGCCTTTCAAAAACTTCAGCCGCGCCGAAATTTTTAAGCAAACTTTCAAGCCGGCGCGTCCCGGTGAACGGAATTTTGGTTTCGTCCGGAATAACTTTGCTTGTCATCATCATGAATTACATTTTCCCGGAACATATTTTCATGTACCTGATGTCGATTGTCACCGGCGCGGTCTTGATGAGTTGGTTCATGATAATCATGACGCACTTGTATTTTAAAAAGAATCGCGGCGGCAGAAGAACGAAATTCCCGGCTCTGATGTACCCGATTGCAAATTATATTTGTCTGGCGTTTTTGGCATTGATGTTGGTGTTGATGTGGACGTTCGACGAAATGAGAGTCGCGGTAATGATAATGCCGTTCTGGATCGGAATAATTTATTTGATGTACAGATACCAAAAACATTGAACAAAAATTTTTACGAATAAAAAATCCCGGCGCGGAATTTTTTTCCGAACGTCCGGGAATTTTTTTTGATATAATTCGGCGGGGTGGATTTTATGGACGCGATTAAAAAATTCGTCGAACGGTGGAAAAATCACGGTTACGAAAAAGGCGAAACTCAAATTTTTTGGATTGACCTGCTTGAAACTCTCGGCGCGAAAAATGTTTTGCAGAAAATTTTTTTCGAGCAACAGATTAACGGAAAATTTATCGACGCGATTATTCCGGCGCAAAAAGTTTTGATTGAGCAAAAGAGTGCCGGAAAAAATTTGTCGGCGGCTTACGAGCAGGCGAAATTTTACGATAACGAATTGCCCTTCAACAAAAAATCCCGGTGGATAATCACGTCGGACTTTCAAACTTTTGAAGTCCATGACATGAACGCGCCGAAAAATCCGCCGGAAATTATTTTGCTTGAGAATTTGCCGAAAGAATTTTATCGGCTGAAATTTTTGATTGACGAGAACGATGAACGTATTCGGCGCGAACTTGAAATTTCGTTAAAAGCCGGCGCAATCGTTCAAAAAATTTATGACGCGCTGAGGTCGCAATACATCAATCCGGATTCGGAACAATCACTGCAAAGTTTGAACAAGTTATGCGTTCGACTTGTCTTTTGCCTTTATGCCGAGTCAACCGGAATTTTCGGCAAGCACAAAATTTTTCGCGACTACTTGAACGGTGCAAGAAATATTCGACAAGATTTAATTTTGCTTTTTGAAGTTTTGAATACGCCGATTGAGGAGCGCGACCCGTACCTTGCCGACGAGTTGAAAATTTTTCCTTACGTCAACGGAAATCTTTTTGCCGACGAGAAAATCGAAATTCCGAACTTCACGCCGGAAATTAAAAATTTGCTCCTTGAAGAGGCAAGCACCGGTTTTGATTGGAGCGGAATTTCTCCGACAATTTTCGGCGCGGTTTTTGAATCCACTCTGAATCCGGTTACACGTCGCGCCGGCGGTATGCATTACACGTCGATCGAAAACATTCACAAAGTTATCGACCCGCTTTTTTTGGACGAACTCAACGCCGAATTTGAGAAGATAAAAAAATCGACGCGCAAGAAAAAAATGTTGCCGGCTTTCCAAAATAAATTGGCAAGCTTGAAATTTTTCGATGAGGCAGTTGCGTGATTGATACAATGCCCGCTCCCAATTATCGTTAGGGAGTTCGGATAAAGCCCAAGAAATAAGGCTTGTTGACATCAAGGGGTGTGCAGAAAGCCGATTTTTTATAAGCGACTTTAGATTTTTTCATTTTGGAGCATTGTTTTACCGGGTAGCCGGGTGCAAAAAATGCACACGCCCATAACGATAGGTATATCCCGTAACGAAAGGCAGGACAAATCGTTATGAGGGTGTGCAAAATAATCGCCAAGGCAGGAATGGCGAGGGTTGGCGGCGAATTTCACAAAGGCAAAAAAGGATATGACAATCATATGCGTTTACCAAAATACAACGACAATGCGAAAATAAATGCCAATATAAGTCAAATCAGGGATTTTGGGTCATCACAATTTCTCCAGTGGCGAATTGTGACATTGCTGTCCATAAAGAAGATATTGTTAAATATTGATGACTTTGTGGATGATAATCTCCTTACCATTTTCCCAAAAGATGTAGACCGTGTTAATTTAAGATACAATCAAATTAGGAATGGCTTTATTTATGAAGCAGTTTCTCAATCAATTCAAGGAATCGAAGAGATGTTTGCCATGATAAATGGCTCTAAGAAATTGAAACAATTCACACAAAAACACATAAAATATCAGGCATCAAAGATATCCAGTTATATCAAAAAACCACAATGGGATAAAGAATCATTCGTTCTCGATGAACTTAAATTGCCCCTATTGGAAGAAAAAGATTGTGACTCCGAAACTTATGACTTGTACCGAAGCGGAGTAGAGATACTACTAAAAAACATTATTGAAATTCGAGCCTTTTATATACGATACGTTAAGGCATACAATCAATATAAACATGGCCTAAAAGTCGGAATGCGTCCTTACGGGCATGATATAGTCAATCATGAAGCTATCGATATAATCAGGCAGCATCCGCTCGATGGAACGCTTCACATATTTACAAATGATTTGAGTGGAGATTTGAAAGGAATAAATTTTTCACCTGCCGTTTCTATAAACATGACACAATACACGCACCTTTTTTTGAATGAAATGCAAAATAGGAAGGAACTTTTAGCGACAATGCTTGACCATTTTAATATACAAAACGCCATAGATGTAGTTACAAAAGCTGCTACAATAACATCTGTGGTCTGGTCAAATATAGAATATCGGATAACAGCTTATGAGAAGAAAGAATCCACGAAGCAGTATGCATTTCCAACGAATCATCCGTTTCGGCAGATGATAGTCACTATAGTCGGTGAAAATGCTTATGCCGATGATTTCACGACATTTTAAAATCCATCATAGAAAAAAGGCTCGTCATAATGGCGAGTCTTTATTTGGGATAACATTCTCTGTAATAATCGGTTATATCACCCCACATTCCCTTTCAGAAATTCATAAGCCTGTTTGATTTTTGCAGCCATCAGTCTGCGCCGTTCCACAAGAAAATCATCATACGGCATATTTTCCCAACCGTGGGGCAGAGCGTTTTCTTCCTCCATACGGGTTATATCCTCGGCACTTCTATCTTTACAGACAATCGGATAATATTTTGCCGGAGCGTCATCCAAGATGTCCATGTTGTCCTTCCAGTCGATGAAGGCGTAGTTTGCCATCTGGTTGATTTTGCTGTCCGACACTCCCTGCGATTTAAGATATGCCTTGGGGAAAAGATGATGCTTTTCGAGGGATTTGCGAGTGCCGTCCGTCCCCGGTGCAAAGAGTGTTGATACTAAGAGATTGCTCTTGGAGAAAAGGATTTTTGCATTCAGAACATTGAGTGAAGCCACATAAGCATTCCAAGCATTGTTTCCCCTGCCAGAAACAGCCAAGCCATCCGAACCCAAAAGCGTGATATCGAAATAGTCATTGGTAAGGCGGGCATTGACGCGCTCTAAAATGAAATTCCTATATTCGTCAAGGGTGGAAAACTGTTTTATGCTGTTGAGGTGATTTTCCACTGTGGATTCAAAGGAGCCGGCATACACGGATGTCAGTGACGCATAGAAAAACCACAGCGATGTGAGGTGCATATTTTCGTTGTATCCGGCATGGAAGCGATGCTTGGCAATGAGATATAGCGCATAGGTGTAGAAAATAGCATTGCCGGATAGAATGATGTCCCCGGAAAGATATCCCGCATTCATAACAGCCTTCAAAAATTCGTGCCAGCTATGCACGTTCAGCACATCAGGCAATTTTTCCTTCAAAGTGTCGAATCGCTCCTGCCGCAAGGTATTATCCACTGCTCCGCGCTTATCGAAATTTGCGCCGCGGAGCAATTTGTATCCGTACTTGAGCCTTGCACGGTCAAAAGCATACGCCATAACCACACGAACCACATCCTGTGGATTGACTACGGTTATGGAATTAAACGATGTGGAGTTGCCATCGCTTGGCGATGTCAAGGAGGCTTTGCTGAAATCTTCGATAGCCTTACGTCCTTCGTCCCAATATAGGGAGAGAAGTGTCAAAATGAAATCATTTTGCTTCAACGGTGTTCCCCCGGAATTTACACGCACGAAAATTTCCGCTACGTCTTCTTCATCGGCATCAGCCTTGATGGAAAACACCGGCAAAGTATAATTTTTGAATTCCGCCAAAGCATCGATACGATTGGAAATGGTATCCTCCTCATCCGCAGGCAGTTCTTTCCCATTGGCTTTTCGGTAATTTTCCAATCTGTCGATGTAATCGTTAATGTATCGCCTTGGACTTTGGGATGTGAACAATTCGCTGATATTTGGGATCCATTCCGCACTGTTTTTGGTGGTGGAATTTGCCACCTCGAATTTGTTTTGACCGGGGTTATAGGAAATGATGATCTCCTTCGGTTTAAATTGCGCATTTATGACTTTCTGTCCCTTCATGATGGCATAAAGAGACGTCAGTCGCTGTTGTCCGTCGATGATAACCTCACGAGGCGACGCATAGCCGTGGGTATTTGTGCCAATGGAGCGGTTACTGTCCTGCACAGGACACTCCCACAACATAAGATAGCCGATGGGATAGCCGCGCATCATAGAATCCAGCAAATCCCGAACCTTGGTATCGGGCCAGACAAAAGGCCGCTGCAAATCCGGCAAGCCAAGAAAGCCGGAGTCGACCTTGGTAATAAGATGGTCGAGTTTTTGGGGAATGTTGTCAAAAATCTCACTCATGTTGT
>CAJOFG010000009.1 GCA_905233965.1 uncultured Selenomonadaceae bacterium | reverse complement strand
CGACGAATTTACAAAATTATTACAATTTGAAGGTAAAAATTTTTTTGAGAATACGGGAGGGTTTTTAATGTCGAAAAAATATTACAGCACAAAAATTGTCGGCGTCGGCGGCGACGTTCCGAAATTTCTCAGCGTGGTAAAAATGCTCGTCATGTTCGACGATTCGATGGTATTGCCGGAGCTCCGTGAATTTTCCGTTCTGCACAGCGGCAACAAGTTGGACGGCGTGATTAAACCCGGCGACATTCTCAACGTGGCGGGAAAACAATTCAAGATTATCAAAGTCGGCGGCGAAGTCCACAGCAACCTTCGCACGCTCGGACACGTTATCATAAAATTCGACGGCGGCAAAGGTGACCTCATGGAAGGCAGTATCCACGTCGAAGACAAACCCATTCCGAAAATTCAAATCGGCGATGAAATTTCAATCAGCGAAGCCGGAGCCGCCGCGCTCAAAGGCAAAAAGGCGGCTGTCGTCGGTGAAGGCGAAGTTGCGGAGGCTGTCAAAGCTCTGCTTGTTTCCGGCGGTGCAAAGATTGTCGAACAAGGCAAAGAAAATATTTTGGTTGAAGTAAAATAAAATTCGGTTCAACGTAATAGATCGGCGGCGAGAAAAATTTTTTCTCAACGCCGGTTATTTTTTTGCAACAAAAAAGCGGGCGACGAAAAATTTTTTCCGACACCCGCCGATTTTAATTTTGATTCGCGATTTATTTTTCGAGTTTTACCAATCTTTTGTAAAGGTCGATAAATTCCAGCGCGATGGTTTTAAAACCTTCGGCACTCATCAGCTGATCTTCCGCGTGAAGGATAATCAGACTGACCGCGCTGCCCTGTCCTTGATTGGCTTCGATTTCGAGAAGTCCCGCGTGAGCGTGATGACCTTCAACGAACATTTCGTCGCCTTCTTTAATGAGCTGTTCGGCTTCGTCAAATTTTCCTTCCTTCGCTTTTTGAATCGCTTCGATGTAAGAACTGCGCGCCGTACCGACTGCAGAAATAATTTGAAATGCGGTAAGTTCCAAACCTTCCATAAGTGCGCCCCCTTGCCGGAAAAATTCTTCCGGATATTACATACCCATCAATTTTTTTGCAACTGCGAGAGCACCTTTGCCGTCCATGCGTCCGTAAACTTTCATGTCGATCGCGTCAACGGGAACGCCCGGGCAAGCCTCTTCGACTTTGGATTTCGAGAAACGAATTTGGGGTCCGAGCAAAATTGCGTCTGCATCCGACGCTTTGTCCTTCGCGTCCGCTTGAGCATAGGCTGCGATTTCACATTCGAGACCTTCGGCTTGTGCGGCCTCTTTCATTTTTTTGACGAGCATACTGGTGGACATACCGCCGGCGCAGAGCAAAATAATTTTCTTCATCAACAAACACGCTCCTTTAAAAAATTTTGTTTTATAAATTTCCGGACGACGAAAAAACTTTCAGCCGAGCCGGGAATTGACGATTAAGCTTCGTAACCTTCTTCCTGCTCTTCCTTCAGGAAGGCGTTATCCTGTGCCTTGATGAACGGCAGATAAATTGCCGTCGCGGCGGCTATCGAAATTGCTTGAACAATCGCACCCGACACACCTGCCATCAAAAGTCCGGAAAGAATCGGCGGTGTTGTCCAAGGAACTTGAATCGCGCCGAAAGGCTCAACAATTCCGATTGAAATTGCCATGTAGAAAATGAACATGACCGACCACTGCGCCAAGCAGAACGGAACGAGCATATACGGGTTAAAGACTATCGGCAAACCGAAGATAATCGGTTCGTTGATGTTGAATAATCCGGGAACGGTGCCGAGTTTCGTGATTGTTTTCATCTGCTGAGATTTCGCGACAATCCACGACGCTATCAAAAGTCCGAAGGTCGCTCCGCAACCGCCCGGTTTCATCAAAGTATCGGTGATTTGAATCGTGAGAATGTGCGCGGCGGGGTTACCGACGAGAGATTGTCCCGCGTCGAGAAGTGCCTGATTTTCCAAAGAGTTTGCTATCATCAACGGGTTCAAAATTCCGCCGACGACGTTCGGACCGTGAACGCCTGCCCAGAAAAGAATCGTCATGAGGAGCGAGAAGACAGTACCGCCGACGATTGTGTCGGAAAGACCTTGCAACGGAGTTTGAATCATTTTAAAGAGAAGTTCCGGGAAAGTGGTCGCGCCGACAAAGTGGCAAAGACCGTAAATAATTGCCGCACTGGTGAAGAGAACCATGCCCGGCGTCAAAGCCTCGAAAGCTCTGGTAACGCCGCCCGGAACCGATGCCGGCATTTTTATTCCGATATGATTTTTTTCGCAGTAGCAACAAACGACTCCGGTATAAAGTGCCACGAAAATACCGGTGATAATTCCGTTACTGCCCGCCCAAAGTTTCGGGATAACGTCATTTGCAACTTCACTTTCGATTGTAACACTTGACGGCATAATCATTACGAAAGTCGCGAAGGCAAGAATCGATGCCATGATCGCGTCGCAACCTTCCGCGTCAACATATTTGTAAGTAATTGCCAAACACGCTATGACACCCAAAATGCTGAACGTGCCTCCGAAAACCGCGTAAAGAGGAGCAGCCCAATCCGCTCCGAAATTCGCCGACATCATTTCGTTGTAGCCGGGAAACGGCAGGTTTGCAAGCAAGAGAAACAGAGATCCGCAGATGGTAAACGGCGTTGTCATGATAAAACCGTCACGCAATGCGGCAACGACTTTGTACTCTGCAAATTTCGCCATGAACTCGATAAAGTTATCGAACATTGCCTGCTTGTCCATGAATAAACCCCCTTTGACAAAAATAAAAAAATTATTTCGTTGTGCAACTCGTTTCAAAGTCGCAAAATTTTTTTCCCGACGCAACTTCAAAAAAATTCAGTCAAAAACTTCCTCAAAAAAAAATAATGACCGTTATAAAATAAAAAGTTTTGAAAAAATCGAAGTACGCCGGACTTACTCGCTCATTCCGATACACAACACCCCGCTTTCCAAAAATCATGCTGAAATTTTAATATAGCGAATTTATTTTGGCAAGCATTTTTCAAAAAATTCCGCCGGAGTTTTTTTGTCCCGGCGAAAAAAAAAGAGCAACCTTTTCGATTGCTCCGAAAAATATTTTTTTGTATTTATCAGACTTGGAATTTTCCGATTGCCTCTTGCATATCGCCGGCAAGATTCGCCAAGCTGTGAGATGCCGCCGCAATTTCCTCGTTCGATGCGGATTGAGATTGAGTCGCCGAAGAAATTGTTTGAGTGTTCTCCGCAGTTTCGCGGCTGACCGTGTCGATTGAATCGACAGCCCGGACAATTTCCTCCGCGCCTTTGCTGACGGTTTGAACGGAATTGTTTATCTCGTCCATTTGCGCGTTGATTCCGTTGACTTTGCTCATGATGTTCGTAAATTGATTTCCGACTTCGCGAATGGCCTTCGTGCCTTCCTCGACTTCGTGAGTGCCGCTTGCCATTGATTCGACGGCGTTGGCTGTATCCTCTTGAATGGAGGCGATACGTTCTTTAATTTTTTCGGCGGAATTCTTCAGCGACGACGGCAAAACCGCGTCCCTGTTCGCCGGCACGCGCCGCCTCAATCGCCGCGTTGAGGGAGAGCAAATTTGTCTGTTCGGCAATTCCGCTGATGGCTTCGACGATTTGTCCGATTTGCTGAGAGTTTTCGCCGAGTTTCTTGACGACTTCCGCAGATGCCATAACGCTCTTTTCGATATTCGCCATTTTTTCCATCGCGTCTTTCATCAACTTCGCGCCCTGCTCCGCTGCGGCGGCGGTGTTCATGGATTCCTGTTTGACGTTCTTGGATTTTTCCGTCATCGCGGTGATGTCGTTGAAAACAACGTCAACGCTGGCTTTTGCGCCTTCAATGTCGGCAAGTTGTTTATCCATGTTGCCGCTGACTTGTCCGACGGTTTCCGCAACGCTGACGGACGCATCGGCGGATTGTTGTGCGCTTGCAGTCAACTCTTCACTGGACGCGGCAACCTGTTCCGCAGTCGTCGCCATTTTTGAAATTAAGTTTCTGAGGTTCTGACTCATCGAATTGAAAGCGTGAGTCAAACTTCCGATTTCGTCGGAGGAATTTGACTGAATGTCTTTCATTCTCAAGTTGCCTTTGCTCAATTCGGTTGCGTGGGCTTCAAGCTCTGCGATCGGGTTTGTAATTGCCGACGCAAATCTCATGCACATGAAAACCATCAACGCAAGACCGATAACCGTCAAAATTGCATATATCCAGCGCATACTGATGACAGATTCAAAAACGTAAGCGTAAGGTACGCTGATACCGACTATCCAGCCTGTGGAGGCTACCGTCGTGTAAGCAAAAATACTTTCCTCTTTGTCGCCTTCGGCCTCGACGACAAACATTCCGTGTTCGTTGCTTGACATTTCGCTCAAGTGACTGCCGAGACCCGGAACGGCTTTAAAGTCGTCCATGGCTTTGTAACCGGCATCGTCGGCAAGTATCAATCCGGTAGATTTTTCGATTATGTACCCTTCGCCCTGACCGCGATATTTTAATTTTGTAACTTCTTCGTCCAAAGTTTTCAGAGCAATATCGACAAAAATTGAACCGGCAAATTGTCCGTTATTCTTGAACGGAGCAACCGCACTGGTAACGAGTTCGTTTGTAAATTTGTCAACATAAGCTTCGGTAAAAACGGTTTTACCGGCATCTTTCGCGGTTTTGTACCACATACGTTCACGCGGATCTATCGTGCCGGTTTTGTTTCCGGCTTTACGACCTTGAAAGAAAGCTTTTTCGTTGCCGAAACCGAGTTCCAAAATATCCGGATTGTTGTCGGCAAGACTGAGCATTTCACTCAAGTTTGCGATTGTGTCGTTTCCGTTCAATGCCGTCATCAAATTTGCGGCACCGGTCGCGACTTGTGCATTTGCCGACAACCAACCTTCAAGTTGCCTTTCTTGGGCGGTAACCGTCGAACTCAATTCACTTTCGACGCTTTCCTGCAGATTTGTGAAAGCACTGTAGTAACCCACTACTGAAACAAGTGCCATCAAAAATCCTGAAAGACCAGCCAAGACGATAAATTTTTGCTTTAACTTCATGCCTCCGCACCTCTCCCCAAAAAGTTTTTTTTACCGGACAATTATACCCTGCAAAAAGTTTTTTTCAATACGTCCGGGAATTTATTTTGAACAATTTGCAAAAAAATTTTTCCGCAATCAACTTTTAAAAAGTTGAAAAATAATGGGCGCACGATTTATTTCGCGGTCGGAATGAATTTTTCAATCCGGTAAATTTTTCCTTTTCCGTCCGACAACTCGTCGATAACTTTCCAATCGCCCGGCGCAATTTCAAAAAAATGTTCCGCAGTTTTTTCATCGACGACGGCAATTATCGGTTTGTCTTGCGGCAACTCTTCCGGAGTAGTCATCGGCATTACGTTTGTTATGGTCCAAGTGCCTTCCTTCGGTTTTATTTTTTCAATCTCGTCCGCGTCCTCCAAAAGCCAAACCAAAATTCCCGAATAGTAAACAAGCGTCGCCGAATATTCATCGGCGGAAACGACGAAAAAAGCATTTTCGTTTTTGAACCGGCTTAAAATTTCCGCATCATCTTTTCTCGAAAAATTGTTGCAAACAGGAATCGCGACAAATAACGCGGCAATGAAAAAAATTACCGAACAGAACGCCATGCGGGAAAAAAGTTTTTCGCGTTCGACGAAAAATCCGGCAAACAAAATCGCAACCGGCATCATGTACGGAAATGAGTAGGTCACATATTTTGTCGCGAAACATTGAAAAATTATCGGCACCGTCAATGCCCACGTCAGCAAAAATTTTTGCCGCACGTCAAGCGACGGAAATTTTCTTTCACGCCAAAATTTTTTCGCAAGGAAATACAGCGTCGGAAAATTCCAGGGAATGAACCCGACCAAAAAAATTACCGTGTAGTAGTAAAAAACATTGTCGCGCGGGTGTTCCGAAACGGTGACGCGCAAAAAATTATGTATGCCCAAAAAATGTTCCAAAAAAGTCGAGCCGTGAATCAAATACATCGGCAAGTACCAGACCGCGACTATCGCGAAGAAAATCGCAAAGCCCGGCGCAAGTTTCATTTTCAAAATGTGTTTCAAATCTTTTTGAATCGCCAGGAAAATCAGGACTATCAAGCCGGGCAGACAAATTCCTATCGGTCCTTTAGTCAGCACGGCAAGCCCCGCCATGACGTATGAAACGAAATAATAATTCGGTTTGCCTTCGACGTAGCCGAAATAAAAACTCATCAGCGCGACGGAGATAAAGCAAAATAAAGTCGTGTCCGTGATAATCGCGTGGGCAACGTACCAATACTCAAGCGAAGTCGCCAAAATCACGGAGGAAACAAATCCGACTTTCCGATTGTAAAGTTTCGCGGCGAAAAAGTACGTCAAAAAAATTCCGAGCGTCGCGAATACCGCCGGAAAAAATCGCGCGGCGAAATCGTTTATCCCGAAAACCGAATAGGCGACAAGCAATTCGAGGTAAAAAAATATCGGCGCGGCGAAAACCAATCGCCGGCGTTCAACATTTCTTTCGCCGTCAAAGTGTAACAGGATTCGGTTTGATCGGTGACGGGTACAGCCCACGTTCCGAGAAAAAATAAAATCAAACACAAAGCCGCCAAAATTTTTAAATCGGTGAGCCTGTCAAAATTCATATGTTATCCTCAAAAAATTTTAATCAATCGTCAAAGTTACCGGGCAATGGTCACTGCCGAAAATTTCGCTCTCAATCGTCGCGTCGGAAATTTTTTCCTTCAACCTGTCGGACACCAAAAAATAATCTATGCGCCAACCCGCATTGGTTTCACGCGCCTTGCGAAGATACGACCACCAGGTATAAGCACCGGTTTTATCCGGATAAAGGCAGCGGAAAGTATCGACGAACCCGGCATTTAAAAGCGCGTCCAGCTTTCCGCGTTCCTCGTCGGTGAACCCGGCATTATGTCTGTTCGCCGCCGGATTTTTCAAATCAATTTCGTTATGCGCCACGTTCAAATCGCCGCACAAAATTACCGGCTTAACCTCGTTCAACTTTTGCAGGTACTCACGAAAATCATTTTCCCAAATCATTCGATAACCCAGCCGCTCCAAATTTCGCGAATTGGGAGTGTAGACGTTCACGAAATAAAATTTTTCAAATCCCAGCGTTATGACTCTGCCTTCGTGATCGTGTTCGTCAATGCCGATGCCGTAAGTGGCGGAGCGCGGTTGAATCCGGGTGAAAATCGCCGTCCCGGAATAACCTTTTTTGTCCGCGCTGTTCCAGTATTGCGAATAACCCGGCAAGTCGATAATCGCTTGCCCTTCCTGCATTTTCGTTTCCTGCACGGCAAAAATGTCCGCGTCCAATTTTTTGAAACTCTTCATGAAATTTTTTTTCAGACAGGCACGAAGTCCGTTCACGTTCCAAGATACAAATTTCATTTCGTCGCCTCCTTTTGGGAAAGTATATCACGAATCGGACGCAAAGGCGATAACATAAACTTTCGCCGCGCCGATTTTTTTCAAAACGCCGGCACATTCCGATGCCGTCGAACCGGTCGTGTAAATATCGTCGGCAAGCAAAATTTTTTTCCCGGACAAATCGAAATCTCCCGCCGGAAAAAATGCGCCGCGCAAAACTTTTTTCCGTTCGACCGGATTCAAGTCGAAAAGTTTCGGCGTGGCTTTTTTGCGAATCAAAAAATTTTCGACGGGAATTTTAAATTCCTCCAGCTTGTCGCGAAAAAGCAATTCGGTTTGATTGTATCCGCGCTCCCGGAATCTTTTTTCGTGCAAAGGAACGAAAGTTGCCGCGTCGATTTGTGCGAGAAAATTTTTGAACTCCGGGCGTGCCGAAGTCAAATCCAAAATTTTTTTCAACGCCGGCAAAACTTTTAAATTGTTTTCAAATTTCATCTTGCCCAACAATTTTTGAGTGCCGCCGCGATATTTCGTCAGGCGAAAAACTCCGTCAATGTTCGCCGGCAACTTTATTTTTTCGTTCGGGTTGAAAATTTTTTCCCGGCAACTTTCGCAAAGAGTATCCCTCTCGTCGGCAATTTCCCGGCAAATCGGACACATCGGCGGGAAAACCAAATATATCAGCGTCGTTTTCAAAAATTCCAAAAGCCGAAAAAAATTTTTCATCTCTGCACCTTCACAAATTCATCGGCGGCAAATAACCCGGGAAAAATATTTCTCCCGGAAACAAAAAAATCCTGCCGCAAAGCAGGAGCAAAAAATTTATCCGTCAATCGTAAGCAAGCATTTCGTCCATGTTCAGATTCAGCTCGCTCAAATATTTCTTCAAGTCGTCGGTGACTTCCGGGTTGCGCAGTGCAAATTCGATATTGGCTTGCAAAAATCCCATCTTCGTTCCGACATCNNGAAAACGTAAGCGTACATCGCCTCATTTTTCGCAAGACGTTTGAGCGAATCGGTAAGTTGAATTTCTCCGCCGGCTCCGGTTTCCTGCGTTTCGAGGTAGGAAAAAATTGCCGGCGTCAAAATGTATCTGCCCAAAATCGCAATGTCGCTCGGCGCGTCCTCTTTTTTCGGTTTCTCAACCAAATCTTTGACTTTGTAAATGTCGTTGTCAATCGCTTTGCAGTCGGCAATTCCGTATTTGTGGACGACTTCCGGAGAAACTTTTTGCACGCCGAGAATCGAAGTTTTGTATTCGTTGAAAACTTCAACCATTTGCCGGAGAACCGGTTTTTTCGCAACGACGACATCATCACCCAACAGGACAGCGAAAGGTTCGTTGCCGATAAAGTGGCTTGCAGTCAAAACGGCGTGACCCAATCCGAGCGGTTGTTTTTGCCGGATAAAATGAATGTTGGCAATTTCCGGAATGGACTTCACCAGCGCGAGCAATTCTTCCTTGCCGCCTTTTTCAAGCTCCATTTCCAATTCGATTGAGCGATCGAAATGATCTTCGATTGAACGCTTGTTGCGCCCGGTGACAATGATAATGTCTTCGATACCGGCCGCCGCCGCCTCCTCAATTATGTATTGAATTGTCGGCTTATCGACAATCGGCAACATTTCTTTCGGCTGAGCCTTCGTCGCCGGCAAAAATCTTGTGCCGAGTCCCGCCGCCGGGATAACAGCTTTTCTGACTTTCATATTTCAATCAACCTTTCGTAAAATTTTTTTGAGTCCGTTGTATTGCAAATCTTGAGCGGAACCGGTCTTGAAAAAATTTGACTTACCGGAATTTGTATCCGTAAAATTTTTGAAATCATAAATTTTCGGGGTGTGACAAATCGACCGGTTACTTTCGTCAGTTGTAATAGAGAGTGTAACCTCCGTTGTTATTCGGTGTGATTGTCGCCCGCCACACGCTTGTCGTATCGATTCTGTGACTCCCGTTGTCCCACCAGTATGAGTCACCGTCTTTGAATTTTATTTTAAGGGACCAATACCGATATTGCGGAACGTTGAGAGTGAGAGAAGCTCCGTGTGACCAGGTACCCGAAAGACGATCGTTGCCCCACGAGTCGTAATGTGAAGGAACGAGGTAGACGTAAAAAATTGTTCTGCCGGTATGATTGACCAACTCCAAAGAGTCGTAAGCGAGTGCAGAACCGTTTACCGCAACCGCAAAGAAGAACGACAGGACGAACATACGAATAAAGTTAAACTTTTTCATGAAAGACACATCCCTTGCTGAAAGAAACGACCGGAATTTTTTCCGCCAAGATTCGCAAGACATCGGACTCAATCGGTGAATGTGTCAAAAATTTTCACGCTCAATTATAGTTTTAATTTTCCTGTTCGGCAATACGGAAAATATTTTTTGATGCCGGCAATTTTTGAAAAAAAAAATTTGCGAAACCGGATTTTTTTCCGACTCCGCAATTTTTTTGCTTTATTCACCGGTACAGAGAGCCTGCATAAATTTCAGCCTTCTGTATGTCTTCCGGTGTGGTAATTTTTATATTTCTGTAGTCGCTCTCGACGATTTTAATTTTTCCGCCGATTCGTTCAACCAAACTTGCATCGTCCGTTCCCAAAAAATTATCTTCTTCCGCCTTTGCGTAAGCGCGGAGCAAAATTTCTTTTTTGAAACCCTGCGGCGTTTGAACTTCGGTTAAAGTTTTAAGCGGCAAAGTTTTTTTGACGAATCCGTCTTTATCGACGATTTTTATTACATTTTTTTTCGGGACTGCCGCTATCGAGCCGCCGAATTTTTCTGCCGCGTCGATAACCGCGTCAATCGTTTCCAAGTCGGCAAACGGTCTTGCCGCGTCATGAACCAAAACTGTTTCCGCATCGTCCGGCACAAGTTTTAAACCGTTCGCTATCGAATATTGTCTTTCGCTCCCGCCGACCGTCACGACCCAAGGTTTCAATCCGTCCGTTTCGCGCAAAAATTTTTCCACCGTTTCAACTTCGTCTTCACGGACGACGACGACAAGGAAAGTAACTTTCTCCGACCGGGAAAATTCTTTCACCGTGTGGATTAAAATTGATTCGTCGAAAAATTCTTCGGAGAGTTTCAAAAAATTTTTGTTCTTGACGTTGCCGAGTCTCAATTTCATTCTTCGGCTTGCTCCCGCTGCGGGGAATACAACAGTAACCATAAATCACCTTTACAATCTCAAAAAATTATTTGTTTCGGGCATTTTCCTTTTCTGTCACGACGACACGAACGGTATCCTCATCTTCATCAATCTCCGCTCCGCAACGGGGACAACATTCGTATTGCGTTCCGTCCGGCAAACTTTTTTTTCCGGTACAGCGTTGACAAAATTCCGTGCCGCATCTCATGCAGTGAAGAATTGCTCCGAAATTTGTTCTGCCGCATTTCGGACAGGCTTCATAATATTTTGCCATAAAAACCCCTCCCACGCCGGATATTATAATTCCCGGTTTGTTCCGGCGCAACAACTTTATACCGAAAAAATTTTTTTGTTGATTGTAAAATAATTTCAAAAAAAGTCCCGGCGATTTTTTTTCGTCGGGACTTTCGTTTTGTCCGGAAAATTTTTAATCCGGAATTTTATTTGAGTTGCGCGGCAACCTCAGCCGCAAAATCTTCCTGTTTCTTTTCGATGCCTTCTCCGAGTTGATAACGGGTGAAGTTCAAAACTTTTACGCCGCCCAAAATGTCGCCGACGGTTTTTTCGCTGTCTTTGACGAAAATTTGTTCGAGCAGGCAAACTTCTTTGTAGAATTTTTTGATACGACCTTCAACCATTTTGTCAACGATTTTTTCCGGCTTGCCTTCTTCGAGAGCCTGTTTGCGCAAAACTTCTTTTTCGTGTTCGAGTTCGGACGCTTCCACACCGTCACGGTCAATCGCGCTCGGGTTGGCGGCGGCGATTTGCATTGCAACATCTTTGCCGAGTTCGTCGGAGCCGCCTGTCATGTCAACGAGCACGCCGATTTTTCCGCCCATGTGAATGTAGCTGGTCAATCTGCCGGAAGTTTTGTAAGCGACGAAACGACGGAGAGAAATTTTTTCTCCGATGGTCGCGGTCGCTTCGGTTACCAAGTCGGCAACGGTTTTATCGCCTTCGATTTTTGCGGCGTTCAATGCGTCGAGGTCTGCCGGAGCATTTTTCGCGGCGTATTCGGTAACTTTGTTCAACAGCGCACGGAAATTTTCATTGTTCGCCGTGAAGTCTGTTTCGCAATTTATTTCGACGAGCGCGCCGAGTTTTTCGTCGTCGGAAACATAAGCCGCGACGGCACCTTCAGCCGCGATGCGTCCGGATTTTTTCGCCGCCTTCGCAATTCCTTTTTCACGAAGATAATCTATTGCCTTTTGCATGTCGCAGCTTTTTTGCAGTCCATCATGCCCGCGCCGGTTTTTTCGCGCAGGTCTTTAACCATTGCCGCAGTTATATTTGCCATTTAAATTTTCTCCTTCGGTTCAAAAAAAATTATTCTTTTTCCTCTTCCTCTTGAAGGTCTTCCGCATTTTCCGCACCCTGATTTCCTTCGAGGACAGCGTCCGCCATTCCCGCCGTCAAAAGTTTTACGGCACGAATTGCATCGTCGTTGCCGGGAATAACGTAGTCGATTTCATCCGGGTCGCAGTTCGTATCGACGATTGCGACGATCGGAATGTTCAACTTGCGAGCTTCGGCTACGGCGATTCTCTCTTTGCGCGGATCGATTACGAAGAGTGCGCCAGGAAGGTTATTCATCTCTTTAATGCCGCCGAGATATTTTTCAAGACGCGCCATTTCATGACGAAGTTGCATGACTTCCTTTTTGGTGAGAACGTCAAAAGTTCCGTCGGCTTCCATGGCTTCCAAATCTTTCAAACGTTTGATACGCTGTTGAATTGTGCGGAAGTTCGTGAGCATACCGCCGAGCCAGCGTTCGTTTACGAAAAATTGTCCGGCACGAATTGCTTCCTCTTTGACGGCTTCCTGAGCCTGTTTTTTCGTTCCGACGAACAAAACTTTTTTGCCGTCTTGAGCAACGCTGCGAATAAATTCGTAAGCCTCATCGACTTTGTGAACGGTTTTTTGCAAGTCGATAATGTAAATGCCGTTGCGCTCCGTGAAAATGTATTTCGCCATTTTCGGATTCCAGCGGCGCGTCTGATGTCCGAAGTGGACACCCGCCTCCAAGAGCTGTTTCATAGAGATTACTGCCATTTTAAAATCCTCCTGTTCGTTGTTTGCGGAAAATTTATTCTTCGGAAAAACCGGACAAAAAAAATTCCGGCACAGGCCGAAGTCGGGAGAAAAAATTTTTCCCCGCCAAATTTCCCGTACATAATAGTGACGGGGTGCATTATAACAAACGAAAAAAATCAATGCAACATAAAAAATTTTTTACCGGTTACCGGTCGTCAAAATTTTTTTGCGAATCATAATTTTTACTCCTCACTTTCTTCAGGTTCTCCGGCTATGTCGTGAACCGGAAACAGTTCGGAAATCAACGAATCAATCGCCGCGATGTCCGGAATCCATGCACCTTCCTCATTTTCTTCGCCGGGCAACATTGCGGTAATCGGTGCTTCGCTGTTCATTCGGCGCAAAATGTTTGCCAAGTGTGCCGAGTCGAAAATTTCCGCGCTGGTTTCCATTTTGTTCCGGAAAATTTCCGCTATCGCCGGCAATTTCGGAATCGTGTCGAGTTGTAAAACTTTTGCGTAAAGTGCGCGAATAAATTTTTGTTGCCGCTGAACGCGTCCCACGTCGCCCAATTTTTCACCGCGAAATCTCAAATATTTTTGCGCCTGATCTCCGTCCAAATGTTGATAGCCGCGATCCAAATGAATCGACAAACCGGACGCCGGGTCGTCGTAGTGCATATCCTCTTCGACGTAAACGTCAACGCCGCCGAGCACGTCGATGAGTTCGGCCAAAGTATTCGTGTCGAGAACGACGAATTGATGAATAGAAATTCCGAGCAAACCGGAAACGTGGCGAACGATTAAATTTGCGCCGCCGACCGCATACAATTTTCCTATCTTGCCGGAAGAAGAATCCGCCGTAACCCAAGTGTCGCGGGGAATGGAAATCAATCTGGATTTTCCGGTATCGTTTGAAAAACTCAAAACGAAAATTGTATCGGCTTGCGGCTCTCCTTCGTCACCGTTATCAACGCCGAGAATCAAAATATTTGTGTAGCCTTCCAATTTCGGGTCAACCGCTCCGGTTCGTGCAACTTTTCTTTCCGTGTAACCCTGATACATGGAAGTGACTTCGTTATAAGCTCTGCCGGCGACGTGATAAATTCCGATGCCGACGAACAAAATCGCAGAGCCGATGAGCGCGAGAAGGACAAGCATAAAGATAAGGCGGAAAACTTTTATTCTCCGCCTGCGCTTTACGACTTTGCGCTTTTTTTCTATGTTATCTTTGGTTGTGGCTGTCATTTCGGACACTGCTCTCTTTTTTAAGACTTCTCCCGTTGAAAAATCAAAAAATTTCTTGCGTCAATCGTATCCGGATGAATGGGAGAATTTTTTTGTGCGACAAAAATTATCGACTCATTCAACGCGGTTAAAATTATTTCGTCGAGATTATCCGAAGTCTCCGGAAGTGCGCGCAATTTTTCCACGCCGGGATAATCTCTGTTCGGCTCAATCATATCGGCAAAGTAAATTATTTTGTCGAGCGCGGACATATTTTTTGCGCCGACCGTGTGCCGGTAAATCGCCGAAAAAATTTCTTCGTCGTCAACTCCGTAAATTTCTTTTGCCATCTCCGCTCCGATGTAAGCGTGGAGGAGGAGCGGCATAAACTTTTCGACTTCACCGATTTTTATTCCGCGTTTGCGTGCCTCGTCGGGAAGTGATTCGTTTTCAAATTCTCTGGCGCAATCGTGGAGCAAGCCGGCAATGTAAGCCTTTTCCGCGTCCGCGCCGAATTTTTTTGCCAACCTCACTGCGGTATCGGCAACTCCGATCGAATGGGCGAAACGATTTTTTTTCAGTCGGCTTTGTAGTTCCCGGCGCATTTCGTCAATCGTCATTTATAAAGTTGCTCCTTAAAAATGTATTCTTCGACAAGTTCCGGCACGAGATATTTTATCGAGCGACCGGCTTTGACTCTTTCGCGAATGTCGGTTGAAGAAATTTCCAAGCCGGGCGTTTCAATCCGGTGAATGTGGCGGTTGAAATTTATTTCGCCGAAAAAATTTTCAAGTTCGGAAAGATTTATTTCCGTCCCCGGTCTGCCCGCCGCTATGAAGTGACATTTTTTTACAAGTTCGCGGGATTTGTGCCAAGTCGGCAAATCTTTCAGGGAGTCCGCGCCGATTATGAAAAACAATTCCGTTTCTTCGCCGAATTTTTCGTGCAAATCTTTCATCGTGTCTATCGTGTAAGAAATTCCTCCGCGAAGAATTTCGGCTTGCGAGACTTCAAAATTTTCGTTCGACTTCGTTGCAAGGAAAGTCATCATCACCCGGTGCATTGCCGGCGTGATGTTCTGTTCGACTTTGTGCGGAGGATTCGCGGAAGGCATGAATAAAATTTTGTCGAGTTCAAAAATTTCCCGCGCAGATTCCGCCATTGCCAAATGTCCCAAATGTATCGGGTCGAACGTGCCGCCCATTATTCCTATTTTCATTTCGTCACCCCAAGCAGAAAATAAAAATTGCCGCAAAACTTGCCAGCGCAAAAATTCCCGCCGCACGAAGATAATCTAAAAAATCATGTCTGCCTTTCGGCGTTTGCAAATAATTTTTCGCGGCGACAACGTAGCCGTAAATTTTTTTCATGACAAACACCCCGAACAAATTATCGCGTCTGCCCGTTGCCTTCAATCAAATATTTTGTCGTCGTCAATGCGTCGAGTCCCATAGGTCCTCTTGCGTGAAGTTTTTGCGTACTTATTCCGATTTCCGCGCCGAAACCGAATTCAAATCCGTCGGTGAACCGCGTCGAAGTGTTGACGTAGACAGCCGCCGCATCGACGAGTGCTTGAAATTTTTTCGCCGCGTCCTCATTCCGGGTGATAATCGAATCGGAATGTAAAGTGTTGTACCGGTTGATATGGTCAATCGCTTCGTCGAGGTCGTTCACAATTTTTACGGACAAAATCAAATCGTTGTATTCGGTTTCCCAATCTTCTTCGGTTGCCTCTTTCATTTCCGGACAAATTTTTCTGCTTGCTTCGTCGCCGCGAAGTTCGACACCGTTTTCAATCATCTGTGCGGTAATTTTCGGTAAAAAATTTTCGGCAACGTCTTTGTGAATCAAAAGAGTTTCCATAGCGTTGCAGACGGACGGGCGGGAAATTTTCGCGGTCAAAGCAACAGGCAAAGCAATTTCCAAGTCCGCATCTTTGTCAACGTAAATGTGACAAACACCGGTACCCGTTTCGATAACCGGCACGGTACTGTGTTCGACAACGCGGGTGATAAGTCCGGCACCTCCGCGAGGAATTATCAAGTCAACCGATTTTCTCAGCCGGCAAAGAGCAATTACCGCGTCCCTGTCGGTTATTTCGATAAACTCTATCGAATGTTCCGGCAGACCTTGAGCAGTCGTCGCCGCAGTCAAAACTTCGACAAGTTTTTTGTTCGTGCGAATCGCTTCGGAGCCGCCGCGCAAAATGCAGGCGTTGCCGGTTTTCAAACACAAAGCCGCCGCGTCAACCGTGACATTCGGGCGCGACTCGTAAATTATTCCGATAAGACCGAAAGGAACCCGGATTCGCCGAATTTTTAAACCGTTCGGGCGGGTGTCGTGAAAATCTTCCGTGCCTATCGGGTCGGGAAGATTTGCCGTTTGTCGCAAACCTTCAGCCATTCCGGCAATTCTTTCCGGTGTTAAGCGCAACCGGTCAATCATGCTTGAACGGATTCCTTTTTCCGTCGCCGCCTTGATGTCCTCATCGTTAGCCGCCAAAATTTCCGCTTGTCGATTTTCCAATTCTCTTGCCATTGCCGTTAAAGCGGAATTTTTTGTTTCGGTGGAAAGTGTCGCCAACTTCGCCGCCGCCGTTTTTGCAAGTTTGGCCCGGTTCGCCACAAATTGTTTTATCAACATTTTTAAATCACGTCCTTCCACCATAAATATTTCTTCCGTCATCATAAATTTTTTTCAACTTCAAAAAATTTTCGACTCATAAATTTTTCTCCCGGAAAAAAGTGCCGATACTTTCTCCGTTCAATGCGCGACGGATATTTCCGATTTCCTTTCCGCTCAGAATCAAAAGGGGAATACCGTTTGCCGTCGAAAGTTTCGCCGCCTGAATTTTTGTAAACATTCCGCCGGTACCCAATTTCGTGCCGGCTCCTCCCGCCATTTTTTCCACGTCCGGATTTATTTCCGGTACTTCGTGAATAAGTTTCGCGTCCGGAAACTTTCGCGGGTTCTTGTCGTAAAGTCCGTCAATGTCCGTCAAAATTATCAGCAAGTCCGCTTTAATTGTCACGGCAACCATCGCGGATAAATTGTCGTTGTCACCGATTTTAATTTCTTCCGTTGCAACCGCATCGTTTTCGTTGATAACCGGGATTGCGCCCATTTTCAAAATCGCCGACAAAGAATTTTTAAAATTTTCGCGTGCGTTTTCGTCCGCCGCATTTTCTCCGGTCAAAAGAATTTGCCCGATTGTCTGACCGTACTCCGCGAAAAATTTCTCGTAAATGTGCATCAGAACTCCCTGCCCGATTGCGGCAAGTGCCTGATTTTCCGGAATTGTTTCCGGTTTCGCCGGCAACCTCATTTTTCCGATACCCGCCGCGATTGCTCCGGAGCTGACGAAAATAATTTCTTTCCCGGCGTTGTGCAAGTCCGCAATTTCCCGAACCAAATGTTCAATGCGATATAAATTTAATTTTCCGCTCTCACCGTATGCAAGTGTACTCGTTCCGACTTTTATGACAATGCGCCGGAAATTTTTGAGTTTCTCTACGAACGAGATCATACGCATCACTTCTTTTTTGGTTTTCATTATAAATTCATTTTTCTCTTTGCGCAAGTTTTTTTGTGAAAAAAAAATGATAATTTTTCCCGGTCAAAAATTTTTTCGCCGTTCACAAATTTTTTTCGGTCGGATTGAAACGTATCGTCAAAAAATTTTTTTTGCGGTAAACATTTGCAGGAAATTTAAAAAAAAGTATAGAATTACCATAGCAAATATTTTTGCACGTTTTACGCAATTATCGGAAGGGGTTTTTTTTATGGACAAGCTGCAATCAATGAAGACGCAGTTCATCTTAATGATGGTGGTCTCCTCGTTGGTCACGATGGTTTGTGTCGGCGGCGTTTTTTTACGCGACATGATAGCCGAATCCGAACAGTCTATCGTTGAATTGAGAGAAACGCTCGTAACGGACGTTGAGCGCGAATTGAAAATTCAAACCGAGTCGGCAATAAGCATCATAGACCAAGTTCACAAAAAACAACAAGCCGGCTTGTTGACTGAAGCGCAAGCCAGAAAAGAAGCGGCGGATTTAATTCGCGATATGCGCTACGACAACGGCGCGGGTTATTTTTGGATTGACACTTATGAAGGCGTGAACGTCGTTTTGCTCGGCAGAAAAGAGACCGAAGGAAAATCGCGTATCAATGCAACCGACCCGACCGGTAAAGCTTTCATCAAAGAAATGATTGAGAACGGCAGAAAATCCGGCGGCGGCTATACCGATTTGATGTTCGCGAAACCGAATCAAACCGAACCGCTCCCCAAAAGAAATTACACGGCGGCTTACGAACCTTATCAATGGGTTATCGGTACCGGCGTTTGGATTGACTACATTGATGAGAGAGTTGCGACAATGCAGGAAAGAGTTGACGAAGACCTTCGCAGCAGTATCATCTTCACGGTTGCAATAATAATCGTTTTGGAAATTTTAATCACGGTGGCGGCAGTTTTCCTCTCCGGACGCATGATCGCTCCGATTCGTCGCGTAACCGAAATTATGGAAGTTTTGAGTACCGGCGATTTCCGACTCAATAAATCCGAATCCGCAGAAGAGATTAAAGACAATGCACGCACCGACGAAATAGGTGTCATGGCAAGAGCTGTTTCGGCTCTCAGAACGAATGTAAACGAAATGGTTCACAAAATCGTCGTTTCCGCCGAACAGGTTGCCGCCGCGTCCGAAGAGTTGACGGCAAGCGCGGATCAATCGACGATAGCCATAAATCAGGTTGCCGACTCAATCGTCAATGTTGCCGGAGCTTGTACGGAGCAATTCGGCGAAGTCGAAAACGCAAGTCAACAGGCAGAGCAACTCAAAGACCATATGAGTTCATTCATGGACACTCTCAGCGCGTCCTCCAGCAAAATTCAGGAAACGACAGACGCGGCAGAAAAAGGCGGGCAGAGCGTTGACAATGCCGTTGACCAGATGAAGAAAATAGAATCGTCCGTCAGCGCGTCGGCAGATGTTATCGCGCAACTCGGCGAAGAGTCCGACAAAATCGGAAAGATTATCGATGCAATTTCTTCAATCGCGGATCAAACAAACTTGCTTGCACTCAACGCGGCGATTGAGGCAGCGCGTGCCGGCGAACACGGTCGCGGGTTTGCCGTCGTCGCCGATGAAGTTCGTAAACTTGCGGAGCAGTCGCAAGGTTCCGCGAAAGAAATTTCCGACCTTATCGGCTCAATTCAAGAGAAAGCGCAAAACGCCGTCCACTCCATGCAGGAAGGTGTCACGAACGTCCAAAACGGTGCGGTCGCGGTTGACGGTGCCGGAAAAACTTTCGCCGAAATTATTCAAATGGTAACCGACGTTGCAAACGGTTCCGAACAAATGGAAGAGATTGTCGCAAACCTCGTCGAAAGCACCGGCGTTATCACAACTTCGGTTGAAAACATCAACACCAAGAGCCGCGAAGTTGCCCGCGAATCCGAAACGGTTTCCGCCGCCAGCGAAGAGCAGACCGCAACCATGCATGAAATTGCAGACGCGAGCCGCTCACTTGCCGAAATGGCGCAACAGATGCAGGAAGTCATCGGCAGATTTAAAATCTGATTTCAAAAAAAATCCCGAACGAAAAATAAAAAAAATATTTTTGCAAACAACCGCGATCAATAATCGGGTCGCGGAATTTTTTTTCTCAAACGGAGGAATTTTTCAAAATGAATTTGTTCAGTGCGGCGGAAGCTGCGGAAAATAAAAAACATCAGCCGCTCGCGGAGAGAATGAGACCGCAAAAATTGGAGGACTTCGTCGGGCAAGCTGAAGTGTTGCGTTCGTCGCTCGGAAAAATGATTTCGGAAGGTTACCTGCCCTCCATGATTTTTTTCGGCGCGCCCGGCACCGGGAAAACTTCGTTGGCAAAAATTATCGCGAACACAATCGACGGGGAATTTGTAAAAATCAACGCGGCACTTTCCGGAATTTCCGAACTGCGCGGAATAGTCAAAGAGGCGGCGGACAAAAGAAGTTTTTATCACCGGCAAACAATTTTGTTCATCGACGAAATACACCGGTTCAACAAAGGGCAACAGGATTTTTTGCTCCCATACGTCGAGGACGGCAGACTGATTTTAATCGGAGCGACGACGGAGAATCCTTTTTTTGAAGTCAACTCCGCGCTGTTGAGTCGAATGAAAATTGTTCGGCTGTCGAAACTTTTGCCGGAGGATATAAAAAAAATTTTGCGTCGTGCAATAGAATCGGAAAACGGACTCGGCGAAAAAAATTTTCCGGTCGAAGATGAAGCACTCGATATTATTTCGGACTTTGCGGACGGCGACGCACGAATCGCGCTGAATCTTTTGGAGCAGGCGGTTTTTGAATCCGGCGCGACGGTTGAAAGTTTGAAATTTCTTCTCGGCGAACGCGTGAGGAAGTACGACAAGTTGGGAGACAATCATTACGACACGGCATCGGCATTTATAAAAAGTATGCGCGGCAGTGATCCGGACGCGGCGATTTATTATTTGGCGAAAATGATTGACGGCGGCGAAGATATAAAATTTATTGCCCGGCGAATCGTGATTTGCGCGGCTGAAGATGTCGGCAACGCTGACCCTCAAGCTTTAATTTTGGCAAATGCGGCGGCTCAAGTCGCGCAATTCGTCGGACTTCCCGAGGCACGAATTCCTCTTGCCCAAGCGGTAACTTACATTGCCGGCGCACCGAAAAGCAACGCGGCATATCTTGCAATCGATGCGGCGTTGAGCGACGTTAAAAACCGGCGGGACGCTGACGACGTTCCCGATCACCTGCGCGACACGAGTTATAAGGGAGCAAAATTTTTCGGACACGGCAAAGGTTACAAGTACCCTCACGATTTTCCGGGACATTTCGTCAAGCAAAAATATTTGCCGAAGTCCCGCGCAAAGGCAAGATATTATTTCCCGACCGAATCCGGTTACGAAGAGAAAATAAAAAAATCTCTGCAACTCAAATGGAGCGACAGAGACTTTTGAAAAAAATTTTTTTCCGGCTGAAATTTTTCGACCGTATTTTTTTATTTCATTTTGACGAGAGATTTACCGGTCATTTCGGAAGGAATTTCCATTCCGGCAAGCGTCAACAAAGTCGGTGCAACGTCGCAAAGTGCGCCGTCGGAAACTTCTGCAACGCGGTCTGAAACGACGATAATCGGAACCGGGTTTGTGGTGTGCGCGGTGAACGGCTCTTTCAAATCGTAATTGAACATTTCGTCAGCGTTTCCGTGATCCGCGATGATGACGACTTCGCCGCCGACTTTCTTCATGCATTCGATGAAAATTCCGACGCAGACATCAACGGTTTCAACAGCTTTTACTGCCGCCTTCATAACGCCGGTGTGACCGACCATGTCGCCGTTTGCGTAGTTCAAAATGATGAAGTCGTATTTTTCGGAAAGAATCGCTTCGGCAACTTTCAAGGTAACGGTCGGCGCGCTCATTTCCGGTTTCAAATCGTAAGTAGCGACTTTCGGTGAAGGAACCAAAATTCTGTCCTCACCTTTGTACGGTTCTTCGACACCGCCGTTGAAGAAAAATGTGACGTGCGCATATTTTTCCGTTTCGGCAATTCTCAACTGAGTCAAGCCGGCTTTGCTTATCGTTTCGCCCAAACCGTTGGAAACACTCTCCGGAGGATAAGCTACTTCGACGTTCAAACCTTCTTCGTACTGCGTCATGGTGACGTAGGGGATACCGACCAATTCTTCGACACGCGGGAACCCGTCAAAAGTTTTGTCGGTGAAAGCGTGGGTAATTTCGCGTGCGCGATCCGGGCGGAAGTTGAAGAAAATAATTCCGTCCTCCTTCTTCACGCCGGGATAATCGCCGACGACGACCGGGATAACAAATTCGTCGGTAACTTTATTGTCGTAAGAATTTTGAATCGCCTCTGCGGAACTTGATGATTTCTCCGCGTCCGCTTTCGCGATTGCGTCATAAGCTTTCTGCACTCTGTCCCAGCGTTTATCTCTGTCCATCGCGTAGTAACGTCCGGAAATTGTGGCGATTTGTCCTATACCGATTTCCTTAATTTTGTTTTCGAGGTCTTCCAAATATTCTTTCGCGGAACTGGGAGGAACGTCGCGCCCGTCAAGGAAAGCGTGAACGTAAACTTTTTTAATTCCCTTGTCCTTTGCGAGTTTCAAAAGTCCGTAAAGATGATCGGTGTGGCTGTGAACGCCGCCGGGCGAAAGAAGTCCGAAAAGGTGAAGTGCTCCGCCGGACGCGCCGAGTTTATCGGTAATTCCGGTTAAAGCCGGATTTTTGAAAAATTCGCCTTCACGAATAGCCTTTGTAATTTTTGTGAGCGGCTGATAAATTACACGCCCCGCGCCGATATTCATGTGACCGACTTCGGAGTTACCCATTTGTCCGTCGGGCAGACCGACGTATTCGCCGGACGCTTGAAGTTTTGCGTTCGGATATTTTTTCATCAGTTCGTCAAGAACCGGAGTATTTCCGACTTGAATGGCGTTGTATTTGTCGGTGACGTTGCCGATTCCCCAGCCGTCCATAATGATTAAGCAAATCGGCGAATGTTTTATTGTTGCCATGTTTTTTTCGCTCTCCTTATCAGAAATTTTTTTAAGTAAAAGCCGCCCATGTCAAAAACAACAAAGGCGGCTCAACTCACCGCTCGACTAATCGAGCAGCCCGATTTATTTTTTTATCTTCCTAAATTTTTCTAACGTCATTTCAAAAGGACGGCGACGACTATCGCGGCGATACCCAGAATGGTAGCGGCAGACATATTGCGAACGTGCTTACCCATGCCGTCGATATTTTGTCGAATTTCCCGCATATCTGCATCATGCTTTTCACGAAATTCGCGCATATCGGCATCATGCTTTTCACGAAATTCACGCATATCTGCATCTTGTCTTTCACGCGCCGCCCGACTTTCTTCGATGAAGGTATCAAGTCTTGTCATCACGCGTTCAAACCGGATGTCCAAATCGGTAACTCTGTCTTCGAGCGTCCCGACTCTTGATTCCAAGTCAGCCACAATAATCACCGCCTTTCCATTTTAATTTCCGGAAAAAGTTTTAAATCAGAAATTGACAATCGCGCTGAAGTCCGGAGCTTTCAAAGATGCGCCGCCGACAAGTGCGCCGTCAACGTTCGGTTGTTTCATGAGGTCTTTAATCGTCGCCGGTTTTACGCTGCCGCCGTATTGAATACGAATTGCGTCCGCCGCGTCTTGATCGAATTTCTTCGCAACACATTCGCGAATGGCTTTGCAAACTTCTTCAGCCTGATCGAAAGTTGCGGTCTTGCCGGTGCCGATAGCCCAGATCGGTTCGTAAGCGATGACAAGTTTTTTGACTTCGGCGGAAGTGAAACCTTCGAGAGCCGCCGCAACCTGTTTGGTAACGTGGTCGATATAATTTCCGGCTTCACGAATTTCAAGAGATTCGCCGCAGCAGATAATCGGAGTGATTCCCGCGTTGAAAGCGGCTTTTGCACGTTTGTTGACTCCTTCGTCGGTTTCGCCGAAATAGTCGCGGCGTTCGCTGTGTCCGAGAATTACGAAGTCAACGCCGATTTCGTTGAGCATTTCGGTGGAAATTTCGCCGGTGTACGCGCCGGATTTTTCCCAGTGAACATTTTGCGCGGCAACGTGGATATTCGTACTCTTCGCGGCTTTCGCGACT